>NZ_JBHMIY010000019.1:0-75314 GCF_042436595.1 Clostridium sp. MT-14 | reverse complement strand
CCACTTATAGAAGATAGGAGAATTACGCCCTTTTTGTTAAATTCAGTATAACTTTTGTGAAAATTGCTGTCAAATTGTTAAAGCATTTAAACTACCTATAATATTCTTGAATTTAATGAAGTGACCTGGGAAGAAGCTATAAAATATACAGCTGATAGACTCATGAAAATAAAGAATAAGTATGGAGCTAATTTTATAATGGGTACAGGATGTTCGAGAGGACCTGGGAATGAGGCAAATTATATTATGCAGAAATTCATGAGGGCTGTTGTTGGGACGAATAATGTGGATAATTGTGCCAGGGTCTGTCATGGACCCTCTGTGGCTGGACTTGCCAAGGTGCTGGGCAACGGAGCTATGTCCAATAGCATTCCTGAAATTGATAATGCGGATCTGATTTTTGTTTTTGGGTATAATCCTGCAGAATCTCATCCTATAGTTGCCAGAAGAATAGTGAAAGCCAGGGAAAAAGGTGCAAAGATAGTAGTGGTTGATCCCAGAATAACTGAAAGTGCCAGAATTTCAGACCTGTGGCTTCCAATAAAAGGCGGCACCAATATGGCCCTTGTAAATGGTTTTGCAAATGTCCTTGTAAACGAAGGATTGTATGATAGGAATTATGTGGAGAAATATACTGAAGGCTTTGAGGAATACAGCAGAATACTTGCAAAATATACACCTGAATATGTGGAAAAAATATCCAAAGTACCTGCGCAGAAGATAAGAAAAGCCATGGAAATGTATGCAGCTGCTAAAAGTCCAATGATACTTTATGGTATGGGAGTATGTCAGTTCGGGCAAGCTGTAGATGTGGTAAAGGGACTGGCTTCACTTGCCCTTCTTACAGGAAATTATGGAAGGCCAAGTGTGGGAATAGGGCCTGTTAGAGGACAGAACAATGTTCAGGGCGCCTGCGATATGGGTGCACTTCCCAATGTCTTTCCAGGATATCAAAGTGTAACGGATGAAAGTGTAAGGAATAAGTTTGAAAAAGCCTGGGGAGTTGAAAGACTTCCGGACAAAATAGGATATCACTTGACTGAGGTACCTGAATTGGTGCTTAAAGAGCATAAGTTAAAAGCATATTATATAATGGGAGAGGATTCAGTTCAAAGTGATCCAAATTCCAATGAACTTAAAAAGGCTTTGAATGAACTTGAATTTGTGGTGCTTCAGGATATATTCATGAATAAGACAACTTTATATGCAGATGTAATACTGCCGGCAACTTCCTGGGGGGAACATGAGGGTGTATATACGTCAGCAGACAGGGGATTTCAAAAATTCAACAAGGCAGTTGAACCTATAGGGGATATTAAGCCTGACTGGCAGATAATTTGCGAACTTGCCTCGGCTATGGGATATGAAATGCATTATGATAATACAAAGGAAATATGGGACGAGATGAGAGGACTTTGCCCTAAATTTGCAGGTGCAACTTATAAGAAAGTTGAAAGCTTGGAAGGTGTTTTATGGCCTTGTCCTTCGGAGGATCATCCCGGCACTTCCTACCTGTATGAAAATAATGAATTCAGCACTCCAAGCAAAAAAGGAATCCTGTTTGCTTCAGAATGGAGACCTACTGAGGAATCACCTGGTAGTGAATATCCTCTTAGCTTGTGTACTGTAAGGGAAATAGGACATTATTCGGTTAGGACCATGACAGGAAATTGCCGTGCCCTTCAGCAGCTTGAAGATGAGCCGGGAAGGATACAGATGAGTCCTGAAGATGCGGGAAAACTTAACATAAAAGATGGGCAGCTGGTCAGGGTGTCTTCTAGAAGGGGCTCAGTGATAAGCAGGGCCTATATAACAGACAGGGTAATGATGGGATCTACCTATATGACTTATCAGTGGTGGATAGGTGCCTGTAATGAACTTACTGTGGATAATCTTGATCCAATATCAAAAACTCCTGAGTATAAATACTGTGCGGTAAAAGTTGAGTCCATAAAGGATCAGGACAGGGCTGAGGAACAGCTGAAGGAAAATTATAAAGATCTCCGAAAAAAAATGGGAGCCTTGAGTTAAAAATATTGAATAATTATCGTATTGATACAGTGAAGTGAAAAGTATAATGGAAACTTTTCACTGTTTTTTTGTAGAGAAATTGTCTTCTATTGAATTTTAACTTCACAAGTATATAATAAAAATCATTAAATGTTCTAATATTGTAAGGGGTGAAGTGATGAAACCATTAGCGGAATTGATGAGGCCGGTTTCACTGGAGGATTTTATTGGACAAAATCAGATATTGGGAAAGGGAAAACCTCTATACAATTTGATAATTAAAAAGATGATACCAAATTGTGTATTATACGGCCCTCCGGGAACCGGCAAGACGACACTGGCTGGTATTATGGCCAATTATATGGATAAAAGATTCTATAAACTCAATGCCACAACGGCATCCTTGAAGGATGTACAGAATATTACATCTAATCTGGACAATTTGCTTAATTACAAGGGAGTTGTCATCTACATAGATGAGCTCCAGTATTTTAACAAGAAACAACAGCAGGCTCTGCTGGAATTTATTGAAAACGGTAAGGTGACTTTAATAGCAAGCACAACTGAAAATCCGTATTTTGCTATACATAAAGCTGTTTTGAGCAGATGTAATATATTCAGATTTTTACCTTTGACTGCTGATGAGGTAATGACCGGACTTAAAAGGGCATTGGATAAATTAATTGGAGAAAATATGAAAATTAAATATTCACGTGATGCCCTTAGATATATAGCTGAAATTTCTCAGGGAGATTATAGAAAGGCCTATAATATATTGGAGCTGGCAGTTAATTCCCAGATGGGAGAGGAGAAGGAAGTATCGGTGGAATGTGTTGAGGGCCTGGGGCAATCATCTATGAGAGCCGATTCCAGCGGCGATGAATTCTACAATGTTTTGAGTGCGCTGCAAAAAAGTATCCGGGGAAGCGATCCGGATGCATCCGTTCATTATCTGGTCAGACTCATAGAAGGCGGTAATATATTGGCTGTAACCCGGAGATTAGCGGTAATTACTGCAGAAGATATTGGACTGGCCTGCCCCAATGCACTTTCGGTGGTTAATTCAGGATTGGAGCTGGCTTTGAAAGTGGGATTTCCTGAAGCCAGAATAATACTTTCTGAACTTGTCATATATCTGGCTACTCTGCCCAAATCAAACAGTGCGTATCTGGCCATAAATTCTGCTGTGGAAGATCTAAGGCATACTAATACAGGTGATGTTCCGGATCATCTAAAAGATGCCCATTACGGTGGAGCCAGCAAATTGGGGGTTAAGGGATACAAGTATCCACATGACTACCACAATAATTATGTAAAGCAGGAGTATATGCCAAGGAAATTAAAAGGAAAGAAGTATTATATTACTCAAAATAACAAATATGAAGATAGTATTAAAAAATACTGGAACTCAGTAAAAAAAACTGCTGAATCAGGCGATTTTTAACCCTGAGTACTGACAGTGTTATTTGAATAATTCTGGAAGTGAATATATACTTAGATTATTAGTGTTTGATGGGAGGTGCTTATATGGTATGATAAGAAAAGGAAAATTGAAAGATCTGAATACAGATGAATGAAACCTATTATCTAGTATATGAAATTGTAAAATAATAATTTTGTGGAGAGATATTATGCTAAAAAAATTATATAAAAGTTTATTAATCTTGATAGTATTCTTACTATTATTTTTTGGGAACAATTGTTATGCAGCGGAAAATTATAAAGTTTGGAATGATGGAGTCTTAGCCAGTGTGGATAAAAACAAGACGTGGACTGTGACTTTTAATGGAAATGTAGATTTGAATTCAGCTGAGAATTCTATTAAAGTATATGAATTGGATAATAATCAGTCCATGGGGATTGACATTGTAAATTCAGCACCTAATTCAATAAGAATTTCTCCCCGGAGTTTATATATCCCCGGCGAAAGCTATGTCCTGGAAATAGATAACACGTTGAAATCTACCGATGGAAGACAATTAGGACAAGCAGTAAAATACGATTTTACAATAGATAAAGATAACTCTGGAGATGGAATTTCGGTACAAAATTATGATCAATATTATAATGCGTTAAAAGATGCCCTCTCAGATTATAAAAATACATTGATATTAAACATAAGTAATTATGATAAGGACACATATGATTTAAATGTAATAGATACTGTGCTCGATAATAATCCCAATTTGCGTGATTGGTATTTAAGTGCAGAAGCCAACATTCAAGGAAGCAATCCTGCAAAAATGAGTATTTATTTTAAATACACCGATACTAAACAGAATCTTATAAAAAAGGAAAGTGAACTCCAAAATAAGACAACTGAAATAATAAAGAAGGTTACAAACCCAGATATGAAAGATTATCAAAAAGAACTTGCACTTCATGATTATATAGTCAATAATGCAGATTATGATAGAAGTGATGATATTCCCAATGATTCCTATACGGCTTATGGAATTTTGATGAATGGTATTGGCGTTTGTGAAGGTTATGCGGATGCAATGGATAGGCTTCTTACGGCAGCTGGAATAGAGTGTAAAATGGTCATAGGAAGGGCAAATGGCGGGAATGGATGGGTAGATCATGCCTGGAATATAGTGAAAATACAGGGTAAATATTATCAATTGGATTCTACCTGGGATGATCCCGTTACGAATGACGGATCCCACTTGATTTCTCATTCTTATTTTAATGTAACAGACAATGAAATGGCTCAAAGTCATGTATGGGACAGAACAAAATATCCTAGGTGCAGTAGCACGGATTACAGCTTTTACAACATAAATTTAAGATAAGGGTCAGTTCAGATCTGACTCTTATCTTAAATTAATCTATTGACAACTCAGAGGAATAATTATATTATATAAATGAAAATGATTATCATTATTATTTATATGAGGTGACCAAAATGAGTAAAGTAAACATTATTTATTGGAGCGGAACGGGTAATACAGAATCCATGGCCAATTTAATAGCGGAAGGTGTAAAAGAAAGAGGGGCGGAAGTCAATGTGTTAAATGTTTCTGAAGCTTCTCCAGATGATGTAAAAAGTGCAGATATAGTTTTACTTGGATCTCCTGCCATGGGAGTTGAAGTAATTGAAGAGGAAGAAATGGATCCTTTTGTTGAATCCATCTCTTCTTGTGTGTCGGGTAAAAAAGTAGGGCTCTTTGGATCTTACGGTTGGGGAGACGGAGAGTGGATGAGGAATTGGGCTAAAAGAATGGAAGATTATGGTGCAAATCTATTGAATGAAGGATTTATTGTACAGGAAGCGCCGGAAGGAGAAATAAAAGAGGATTGCAAAAATTTTGGAAGGCAAATATTAAATGAATGATAACAGTTTTACAGATCTTGTTTGTGAGGAAGATGAAAAAAAATACATGATGACACTTATCACTTATAGTATATCTCCTACCATATCAGGGTATAAGCCTGCTTCTATAATAAATATTTCTAATAAATATAAAAACATGTATGATCTTTGGTGTAAATATGGAGAAGAATATATAAAAGATATAAATTTAAAGGTCTTTGAAATTTTTAGTAATAACAGCTCATTGTTACTTTTGTTTTACAATGAAACATTTTTGTACAGAATTTTGTCTTGCCAGGATAATATAGAATTTTTAAGTGAATTTGGATATTCTAAAGATATGTGTTTAATGGATTTGTTGAATTTGTTGAGGGAAAGATATAAGTGCAATTTTTGTCCACATGAGATGGGTATTTTTCTGGGAATACCCCTCCCAGATGTAAAAGATTTTATATATGGGAAGGATAAAAAATGTATATGCTGTGGATATTGGAAAGTATATAATGACAGAGAACAAGCATTGAAAACTTTTGAAAATTACGATAGGTCAAGATATAATTTTATGAAATTGATCAGAAAAAATACGGAAATTATTAAAGCTGTAGAGATGCTTTCCTCTGCTGTTAGATGAATGTAATGAGTAGATAGAACTGCTGCTTGTTTAAGTGCAGTTCTATCTTTATATGTAAATTTTATATTTTGTTTATAATTTTACACTTCTTTTATTAACAAATATAGTATATTATATTTAATGGTATATATTTTACTATTTAAAAAAGGAGTTTTGAATCATGAAGATTAAAAAGATTTTCAGCAAATTGATGATTGTACTTATGGTTCTGACGTTGTCTGCATCTTTTGGAAATACCAGGGCTTATGCAGATGCTTATAAAGTTGTGACTTTGGGAGGAGATCTTACAAATAAACAAAAAGAGGATATGCTTAAATATTTTGGTGTTGCCAGGCAGGATGTAAATGTAATAGAAGTGAATATAGATGAAGAGAGGAAATATCTTGGAAACATTGCAACCAGCCAGCAGATAGGTACTAAATCCATATCCAGTTCCTATGTGGAGCCAACTTCAAGCGGAGGTCTAAATGTAAGTACCAATAATATATACTGGGTGAGCAGCAGCATGATAAAAAACGCACTTATAACAGCAGGAATAAAAAATGCAAATGTAAAAGTATCTGCACCCTTTAATGTATCGGGAACTGCAGCACTTACTGGAATTTTAAAGGGTTTTGAGAGCAGCAGCAGTGGAAATAAAATTGATGAAGCCAAGAAAGAAGCTGCCAATGATGAATTGATGACTACGGGAAATCTTGGAGATAAAATAGGGAAAGACAAAGCTGCTGGTCTTATAAATGACATAAAAACCCAGGTGGTGAAGGAAAAACCTAAGACAGAAGAAGGAGTAAGGCAGATAGTCGAAAATGTAACTAATAATTACAATTTAAATCTGAGCACCGGAGATATTGACAAAATAACTGCACTTATGACAAAAATAAATGGGCTGAATTTGAATTTTGGGGATATAAAAGGACAGCTGAGCAGTGTGGCGGATCAATTAAAGGGAGAATTGTCAAGTGATCAGGCGCAGGGATTTTTCGCTAAAATAATTAATGCCATTAAAACATTTTTTTCTAATCTTTTTTAAAATATAATATATAAATTTAAAGAAAGGTGAGTTGTCGTATGAAATATGATAAGCCGGTTATAGGATTTATTGGATTGGGAGTAATGGGGAATAGTATGGCTTCCAATATTTTAAAGGGCGGTTATGATTTACTGGTATATAATAGGACAAAGTCAAAAGGGGATAATCTTGTTGCGGAGGGGGCAAAATGGAAGGATAATCCGGCAGATATTGCAAAGGAGTCAGATATTGTTATATCCATGGTAGGATATCCACAGGATGTAGAGGAAATTTATTTTGGAAAAGACGGAATAATTGAAAATATAAAAAAAGGCGGCATAGTGGTGGATATGACTACATCCAGGCCTTCTCTTGCAAAGGAGATATATAGTGAAGCTAAGGAGAAAGGAGTATATTCATTGGATGCTCCTGTTTCAGGAGGAGATGTAGGTGCAAAAAATGCTGCACTTTCAATTATGGTTGGGGGAGATAAGGAAGTATTTGAAAAAGTACTGCCTGTTTTCAAACTCATGGGTAAAAATATAGTCTGGCAGGGAGAAGCAGGTGCAGGGCAGCATACCAAAATGTGTAATCAAATAGCTATAGCAGGAAATATGATGGGGGTATGCGAAACAATGGCATATGCGAAGAGATCCGGATTGGATCCTGAGAGAGTTCTTAAAAGCATAGAAACTGGAGCTGCCAGCAGTTGGTCCCTTAGTAACCTGGCTCCTAGAATGATAAATGGGGATTTTGAACCGGGATTTTATGTGAAGCATTTTATAAAGGACATGAACATAGCTTTAAGTGAAGCTGAAAATATGAATTTAGATACCCCTGCATTAAAACTTGCGAAATCTCTTTACGATAAACTGGAAAAAGAAGGCAATGGCAGCAGCGGTACTCAGGTACTCTATAAGTTAATAGACAGATAGTTTTGTTTGAATTGATGAATTTCAAATTATTGAGGGTGATTGAAGTATGGATTATGAAGTGTTTAAAATAGAGACATTTATACCGGAAAAGTATGTTGATGCCCTGAGGGAAGAGCTGAACTCAATTGGAGCTCTCAGCATTGGAGGCAACTATGACAATTGCATGTCTGTTTCCAAAGTTACAGGATATTGGAGGCCCTTAAAGGGGGCAAATCCTTTTTTGGGAGATGTGGGAAAAGTGAGCAGGGAGATAGAATGCAAAGTGGAATTTTGCTGTAGAAGTCATATTGTAAAAAAAGCCCTGGATATCATAAAAAAAGTACATCCCTATGAGGAACCTGTTATAAATGTAATTCCTCTCATCAATTATTACTTTATGTAAAACGAACATAAACATTTACACATGATTTAAAGTTGATTCTATATTTGGCAGTCAGGTGAATTATTCTGGTTGTAATTAAAAATAAACTATTTTTATCCGAACGCTACCAGTGCTAATACTCCCAACTTCTTAAAGCTTACGATAAGCACTGCTACGCGCCTGGATAAGTTCTGCTAAGGTTCAGCTGGAGAAAAGTATTTCTTATAGGCAAACTCCATCTGATAGGCAAACTCCATCTGAACCCAAGAATCACTTGATGGGGAAATTATTAGAATTGTGACTAAATAATTTGTAAATTGTTGATTTTTAGCAAATTTTATGGTAATATATAACTTGTGATAATATTTACTTTGTAATAATTAATATTATGTTACATATTTTATTATGAGGTAGATTGTCATCAACTCAAACTTAATGTATGGGGAGTGTGTTTATGAAAAGAGATGCGAGGAAGGACAAGGAAAATTCTAAGAATAATGAATTGAGTAAAAGCTTTTTTAAATCCTATTTGCAATTTTTTCTACTGATTGTTTTTTCTGTAGTGCTTATAGGATTTATTGCTTTTTTCAGTGCAAAAAGTGCACTGACTACATTAGGACAAACTGCCATAAGAAATAGAGTTCAAATGGGGCTTGCCATGATGGACAGCCTGGAAAGTCAAGTCAAAAAGGGAAAGATTACAAGAACTGATGCCCAGGAAATATTTAAAAGCGAGATGCTTAATCCAAAGCAGTCCGATGGGAAGACAAGGGGATTGAATTCAAAATTGGAATTGAATATAGAGGCATATATGTATGCTGTCAACAGCAGGGGTATAGAACAGATGCATCCTTATAAAGAAGGGGAAGATATTTCAAAGGTCAAGGATTCGGATGGGAATAATTTATTGCAGCTTATAATCAATGAAGTTAAAAACCCTAAAGATGGAGGAATAGTTCATTTTAACTGGAAGAACCCGGGAGAAACTCGTGAAAGACCTAAAGTAAATGCAGTGGCGTATTTTCAGCCCTGGGACTGGTACATAAATGTAGGATGCTATGATGAGGATTTTTATAAGCCTATATATAGGGTTTCGATCATTATAGCGGGGGTATCTGCAGCCATGATATTGATTTCCATATTGTTTATAATGAGACTCATGAAGAAAAAAGTAAATCCACTGAGCCAAATAGTGAATTCCATGAGTATGGCAGCAGCGGGCGATATGTCTGTAAAAGTGGATGTGACAAGTAAGGATGAAATAGGATATATAGGCAGAGTGTTTAACAAAATGATAGATGAAATAAGAAGTTTGCTTATAAATATAAAGAAGCTGTCTGACACTATAGATGAGAGAATAGAACTTATAAATTCGTCCACTACGGCCACATTTGAAAATTCAAATGGAATAAAGGATGCTATGGAAGAAATTTCATCTGCAATAAATAATTCAGCAAAAGACATGCAAAGTAGTGTTGAAAATATGAATATTTTATCAAAAAATGTAGATGAAGTGAAGGAAAATGGCATAAATATGAAAAATGGGGCTTCAGAAGCAGGAAAGCTGAATTCAAGTATTGTGGATATACTTACAGAGTTGGAAAAGAAAAGTTCAGAAAATATAACTGCAGCTCAGGAGACAAATAACAATCTAAAGCAGTTGATAAAAAAATCCAATGACATATTGGATATAGTGAGCACTATAGAAGAGATATCCGATGAAATAAATTTGCTTTCATTAAACGCTTCTATAGAATCTGCTAGAGCAGGAGAGGCCGGAAGGGGATTTGCCGTAGTAGCAGATCAAATCAAGGAGCTGTCCAATCAGACTTCTAAATCCGTTAAGCAGATCAATTCACTTATAAAGGATCTCACCCATGCTGAGAATGTTTCAGCAAATAATGTGGAGATATATGGAGAAATAGTGCGTTCCCAGATACCTACGATAAACAAGACAAAGCAAATTTTGAACGGGGTAGTCGAATTTATAAAGGGTATACCTCAGACAATTGAAAAAAATGTGGATAAAATAAGTGAAGTACATAAAAACAAGGACATGATCAACTCTTCAATGGATTCAATACTTTCTGTTACCGAAGAAATATCAGCTTCATCTGAGGAGATAACAGCTTCGACTTCTGAGGTGAAGGAAAAGATGGGAGATGTTAAAGATCTAGTGAGAGAATTAGGACAATCTTCAAAGGATCTAAAAGAAATGATAGACAAATTTTCTTTATAACACTCCTGTGGGTAATGAATAAAATGAATTAAAATAGTTATTGACATTGGAAACAATTTGTATTATACTTACTACCATACTTATAGTTGATATAAAAACTTGGATAAGGAATAGTAGGTATGTTAGTATTTTAAAGAGAGCGGTAAAAGATGGGAAGCCGTAAATACTGCATGTTGAACTCGCCTTGGAGTTGCAGGCTGAATTGATATAGTAGGCTGTGCCGGCATATGTCGTTATTTAATTGAGTACGAATTTGGGTGGTACCGCGAACAGATTTCTCGCCCCATAGAGAAATCTGTTTTTTTATATTAACTTTTAAAATATGGGAATATTTATTTCAAAAAATGAATATCAATAAGCTGTGAGGGGAAGTAGTAGACATAATTTCTATTTTAAAGAGAACGGGCATTTATGGTGAGAGCCTGTGAATAGTATATGTGTTGAACTCGTCCTGGAGCTGTAGGCTGAAATAGTAGTAAGCCTTATCGGTAAAAAGCCGTTATTTAATTGAGTACAAATTTGGGTGGTACCGCGGACAGACTTCTCGCCCCATAGAGGAGGCTGTTTTTTATTTGCCTTATTTTAAATTAGAAAATATGGGGACTTTCAAAAAAATTTCAACTGGCCAATTGAGATTATATGATACATGAGTAGGTATTTTTAAAGAATTACAAGGACAAATTGGAGGAAAAATCGTTATGGAAAATAGAATATATATTTTTGATACTACGTTGAGAGATGGAGAGCAGACTCCTAAAGTGAGCTTAAATATAAATGATAAATTGAGTATTGCAAAACAGCTTGAAAAATTAAATGTGGATGTCATAGAGGCTGGTTTTCCAGCGGCTTCCAATGGAGATTTTGAGGCAGTCAAAGCTGTGGCAAATGAAATAAAATCACCACATATAGTAGCTCTGGCAAGAGCTTTAAAAAGCGACATACAGACTGCCTGGAATGCAATTGATGATGCTCAAAAGCCAAGAATCCATGTTTTCATTGCCACCTCGGATCTGCACATGAAATACAAATTGAAAATGAAACCGCAGGAGGTCCTGAAAAGAGCGGTGGATATGGTGAGATATGCCAAAAGTTTGTGCCCCAGTGTGGAATTTTCACCAGAGGATGCCACGAGAACGAGACCAGAATTTTTGTATAAGGTGCTGGAAGCTGCTATAGACGCCGGAGCCGATATAGTAAATATACCTGATACCGTTGGGTATTCTACGCCAAGCCAATACGGTGCATTCATAAAGGGCATCAAAGAAAATGTATTTAATATAGACAAAGCCATTATAAGTGTTCACTGTCATGATGATCTCGGCATGGCGGTGGCCAATTCTCTGGCAGCAGTGGAAAATGGAGCTAGACAGGTGGAATGTGCAATGAATGGTCTCGGAGAGAGGGCAGGAAATGCGGCTCTTGAAGAAATAGTGATGGCTATTAAAACCAGAGCTGATCTTTTTAACTGCCATACGGGCATTGTAACAGAGGAATTGACAAGGACCAGTAAGCTTGTGAGCCACATAACGGGGATGCAGGTTCAAAACAATAAGGCAGTAGTAGGTGCAAATGCCTTTGCACATGAATCGGGCATACATCAGCATGGGGTTTTAAACTGCAGGGAAACTTATGAAATTATGACTCCGGAGTCTGTAGGATTGAAGAAAAGTTCTATAGTACTTGGAAAACATTCAGGAAGGCATGCTTTTGTCAAACATCTTGAAGAACTGGGTTATAAAAATCTAGATAAGGATAAGGTAAATGAAATCTTTGAAGAATTTAAAAATCTAGCTGACAAGAAAAAAGATGTCTCCGATGAAGATATAGAAAGTCTTGTAAAAAATGAGATATTTCAAGTACCTGAGGTGTTCAATTTAAAATACTATCAGGTTTCTACAGGGAATACTACAGTATCCACATCCACTGTGAGGTTGGAGTATGAAGGTAAAAGTGTAAGTGAGGCCTCCTGCGGAGATGGGCCTGTAGATGCTACTTTTAAAGCTATTGAAAAAGCGGCGGGAATTAAAGTGAATTTAAATGACTATTTTATAAAATCAGTGGGATATGGCAAGGATGCCCTGGGCGAAGCTACTGTAAAAGTGGAAAAAGATGATAAGATTTTTTCAGCAAAAGGGTTGAGTACTGATATAGTGGAAGCCAGTGCAAAAGCTTTTGTAAATGCCATGAATAAAATGTATTATGAAGTTTCTCCAGAAAAAGCTGCGGCTTATTGATGCTGAGGCAGAATCACTTAAACTAAAATTTTAGTAGGAGTTGATATAAATGGGTATGACAATGACACAGAAGATATTGGCCCGCCATGCGGGAGAAGATTTTGTAAAAGCCGGGCAGTTAATAAAAGCCAAGCTGGATTTGGTGCTTGGAAATGATATAACCACCCCGGTGGCCATAAAAGAATTTGATAAAATTGGGATTGGAAGGGTTTTTAACAGAGATAAGATAGCTATTGTCCCAGATCATTTTACCCCCAATAAGGATATAAAATCAGCACAGCAGTGCAAATGTGTGAGAGAATTTGTCAAAAAAGCGGAAATTAAAAATTATTTTGAAATTGGGCAGATGGGAATTGAACATGCACTTATTCCAGAAAAGGGTTTGGCAGTATGTGGAGATGTTGTGATAGGAGCAGATTCCCATACCTGTACTTATGGAGCTTTGGGGGCTTTTTCCACAGGAGTTGGGAGTACGGATATGGCCGCAGGCATGGCCACTGGAGAGGCGTGGTTTAAAGTTCCACCGGCAATAAAATTTGTACTTGATGGAAAACTGCCTAAATGGGTAAGCGGAAAGGATGTTATTTTACACATCATAGGAATGATAGGAGTGGACGGAGCCCTCTATAAATCCATGGAATTTACAGGCAAAGGAGTAGATGAACTTTCCATGGATGATCGTTTTACCATATCCAATATGGCAATAGAAGCAGGGGCCAAAAATGGAATCTTTCCCGTAGATGAAAAAACTGTGGACTATATAAGGAAACATTCAAAAAGAGAATATAGAGTATACGAAGCGGATGAGGATGCAGAGTATGAAAAAGTTATACACATAGATCTGTCTAAACTGCGTCCTACAGTGGCATTTCCACATATTCCTGAAAATACCAGAACCATTGATGATGTAGGAGATATAAAAATAGATCAGGTGGTCATAGGTTCCTGCACTAACGGGAGAATAAGTGATTTGAGATCTGCAGCCAGTATTTTAAGAGGAAGAAAGGTAAATAAAAATGTGAGGACAATTATTTTTCCTGCCACCCAGGCAATATATCTTCAAGCCCTGAGAGAGGGTATTATAGAAACTTTTGTAGAATCAGGAGCTGTGGTTAGTACTCCTACCTGCGGACCTTGTCTCGGAGGACATATGGGAATACTTGCAGAAGGAGAGAGGGCGGTTTCAACTACAAACAGGAATTTTGTCGGAAGAATGGGACATGTAAAAAGCGAAGTTTATCTTGCAAGTCCGGCAGTAGCTGCGGCTTCGGCAGTGATGGGTAAAATTGCATCCCCGGAGGAGGTGGTAAAATGATAGAGGGAAAAGCGATTAAATACGGCGATAATGTTGATACAGATGTTATAATACCAGCTAGATATCTAAATACCAGCGATGAAGAGGAACTTGCCTCACATTGTATGGAGGATCTGGATAAAGAATTTCCTTTGAAAGTGAAGAACAATTCCATACTTGTGGCAGGGAAAAACTTTGGGTGCGGATCTTCAAGAGAACATGCACCTATAGCCATCACGGCGTCTGGGGTTGAATGCGTGATAGCGGAAACTTTTGCCAGAATATTTTATAGAAATTCCATAAATATAGGTCTTCCCATAATTGAATGTAAAGAGGCGGCCTGTGGTATAGAGGAAAATGACCAGGTATCGGTAGACCTGGCTTCAGGCAGGATAATCAATGTTACTAAAAATAAAACATACAATGCTGCTCCATTTCCTGAATTTGTACAGAAAATTATAAAATCACAGGGGCTTATAAATTATTTAAAGAGAGAGGTGGCAGGTAAGTGAAAATAGCTGTTATATCAGGAGATGGAATTGGCAGTGAAATAATTGCGCAGGGAAAAAAGGTATTGAGGACTGTTGCTCATAAATATAATTTTGATTTTGAATATGAAGATGTACTTTTGGGGGGAAGTGCATTTGATAAAAAGGGGACTCCACTGCCGGAAGAAACTGTAGAGATCTGTAAGAATAGTGAAGCAGTGCTTTTAGGAGCAGTAGGAGGGCCTAAATGGGATAATCTTCCCGGCAATTTAAGGCCGGAATCAGGACTTCTAGGTATGAGAAAAGCTCTTGGAGTATTTGCAAATTTAAGGCCGGCCATATTGTTTCCTGAGCTTGTAGGATCATCCAATCTGAAGCCTGAGGTTTTGGGAAGAGGGCTGGACATAATGATAGTCAGAGAATTGATAGGAGGAGCCTATTTTGGAGAAAAAGGCACGGTAAATATAAAAGGGGGTCAAAAAGCTTGGGATACCATAGCTTATACAAGCTTTGAGATAGATAGAATAGCAAGGAAATCTTTTGAAATAGCGAGAAAGAGAAATAAAAGACTTACACTGGTGGATAAAGCCAATGTACTTGAAAGTTCAAAGCTGTGGAGAAAAACTGTGCGGAAAATTTCAGATGAATACAAAGATGTAGAAGTCAGCTATATGTATGTGGATAATGCGGCAATGCAGCTTATAAGGGATCCTAAACAATTTGACGTGATACTGACTGAAAATATGTTCGGAGACATATTAAGCGATGAAGCTTCCATGCTGACAGGTTCTCTTGGAATGCTTCCTTCTGCTAGTGTCAGAGGTGACTCTTTTGGCCTTTATGAACCAGTACATGGTTCTGCACCGGACATTGCAGGGCAGAATAAGGCGAATCCAATTGGCACAATTATGAGTATTGCAATGATGCTCAAATACAGTTTTAACATGACAACTGCCGCTGAAGATATAAAAAATGCAGTGTCTCAGGTTCTCGGTGGGGGCTATAGAACTGTGGACATTGCAGAAAAAGATACAGAAGTTATCGGAACTGAAGAAATGGGAGAACTGATTTGTAAATATATGTAAGGGGGTCAGTCCCCTTTAAAATGGATTTGTGTATGTTGATTTTACACAAATCTATTTTTGTTATGATTATAAAAAAATATGCAAGAAAATGGGGACAAGTAGAGTAGTATTTTTATTGGCAAAAAAGTTCAAAACTGATAATATAGGATTGTTAGCTGCAATTAAAGAATTTGTTACAGATAATGTTACTTAATTTTGTCTAAAATAATTTCTAAAATATTAGAATGGGGTGAGACTATGAGAGACAAGTATGATGTATTGGTAATAGGAGGCGGTGTAATAGGCAGTTCAATAGCCAGAGAGCTTTCACGCTATAAGCTTAAGGTAGCTGTTCTGGAAAAGGAATTGGATGTGGTTTGTGAAACAAGCGGCCGGAATAGTGGTGTCATTCATGCAGGATTTAACAGCAGGCCGGGAACACTTATGGCTAAATACTGCGTAGAAGGATGTCTTGGATTTGACAAAGTAGCAAAAGAATTGGACATACCGTTTAAAAGAACGGGAAAATTGGTAGTAGGATTTACAAAAGATGATTTAGAAGGACTGGAAGAATTAAAAGAAAAAGGTGAAAAAAATGGAGTCCCGGGATTAAAAATAATATCTGAAAAAGAAATAAGGGAAAAGCAGCCTTATGTAAAAGGGAAAACGGCATTGTTTTCACCGATGACAGGTATAGTAAATCCCATAATTTATACTATAGCGTTGGCAGAGAATGCATGCCAAAATGGAGTAGAATTTTTCATGGGAAGAGAAGTAAGGGGAATAAAGAGGATAGAAAAAGGCTATGAAGTATCTACAGACGATGAAATTTTTCAAACCAGATGGGTGATAAACAGTGCAGGGCTAAATTCAGACAAGATTGCCAGGATGGTTGGGATAGAAGATTATACAATATATCCCTGCAGAGGGGAATATTTTATACTGGATAAAAATTTTAGCAAATACTTAACTATGCCGGCTTATCCTGTACCAAATAAAAAGGAGGGGGGACTTGGTATTCATCTTACTCCTTCAGTAGATGGAAATGTGCTTATAGGACCAAGCGCAGTCTATATAGACGAAAATGATAATTATTCATCCACCCAGAAAGTAATGGATATGCTTATAGAAGGCGGTAGGAAAATACTTCCTCAAATAGAGAGAAAGTATTTTATAAGGAATTTTTCGGGTATAAGACCTAAGTTGGTGAGCAAGGAAAAGGGCGGATATGCGGATTTTGTAATTGGAGAGAGAAAGAGTGTACCGAATGTAATCAATTTAATAGGAATAGAATCTCCTGGGCTTACGAGTGCTCTTCCAATAGCCAGAGATGTAGTAAAAATAATAGCCGGGAAAGAAGTTCTTCAAGAGAATGAAAAATTCAATCCGATTAGAAGGGGAATACTGAAATTCAATGAACAATCGGATGAAAAACAAGCTGAGCTTATAAAGCAGGATCCAGATTACGGTGAAATATTTTGCAGATGTGAAACGGTGACAAAACATGAAATTTTAGAAGCAATTCACAATCCATTGGGAGTCAAGACACTGACGGGAATTAAAAATAGAACAAGAGCAATGATGGGGAGATGTCAGGGCGGATACTGTCAGACAAGAATCGTAAAACTTTTGATGGAAGAACATGATTTAAAACCAGAAGAAATAAGGTATTCGAGGAAGAACGGATATCTATTTGAAGGGAGGGTCAGATAATGAAGATAATGGAAAAGGATGTAATTATTATAGGAGCGGGCCCTGCAGGACTTGCTGCAGCTATAAGATTAAAAGAAAATGGTATAGATGATGTACTTGTATTGGAGAGAGAAAAAGCTCCAGGAGGAATACTTAAGCAGTGTATACATGATGGGTTTGGACTTTTGAGATTTAAGGAAGCACTCAGCGGACCTGAATATGCGGATAGGTTTATACAAAAAGCAAAAGAAAAAAATGTGGAAATAGAAACAGGAGCCACAGTTGTAAGACTTACAAAAAATAAAGAAGTTACGGCTGCAACCAGAAATGGATTAAAAAAATATAAAGCAAAAGCTGTTATTTTATCAATGGGATGTAGAGAGAGAACCAGGGGAGCTATAAGTATACCAGGAACAAGACCTGCTGGTATTTTTACGGCAGGTGTTGCCCAAGCCTATATAAATTTAAATGATCTTATGGTTGGAAAAAATATTATTATTCTTGGTTCTGGCGATATAGGTCTCATAATGGCGAGAAGGCTTACACTGGAAGGTGCTCATGTCATTGCAGTATTTGAAAAACTGCCATATCCAAGCGGCCTTCCCAGGAATATACAGCAGTGTTTGAATGATTACAACATACCTCTTTATTTAAGTTATACTGTTACCAACATAATAGGTAAGGATAGAATTCAGGAGGTTGCAGTCAGTGAGCTTGACGAAAATGGAAAGCCTATAGAGGGTACTGAGAAAAACTATAAATGTGATACTTTGATTTTGTCAGTTGGATTGATACCTGAAAATGAATTGTCACTGCAAGCTGGTATTGAACTTGATAAAAGAAGTAATGGCGCCATTGTAGATGAAAATTTGCAGACCAATGTTTCTGGAATATATTCAGCAGGAAATGTACTGCATGTCCATGATCTGGTGGACTATGTATCTTTGGAGGGAGAAAAAGCTGCTGAATCAGTGACTAGGCAGCTTAGAGACCAGATCAGGGGAAAAGACACAATAGGTATAAGCACGGATGGAACGATTGGAAACATTGTACCAAATAAAATAAGTGGAAATGAAGACTTGGAATTGGCCTTGAGAGTGAGAAAACCATCTAAAGATAAAGTTATAAAAGTTATGCAGGGAGAGAAAGTTATAAAAACTGCTAAACTGAAGAAACTTAATCCTGCAGTAATGATACATTTGAATGTTAAAAAAGAAGATATCAAGTCTCAACAAGATATTAAGGTGGTGGTAGAGGTATGAAGAGAGATTTGACGTGTATAGTATGTCCTAATAGTTGTGAGATTACAATTGATTATGATGACAGAGGTATCATAAGTGTCAGGGGGGCAACCTGTAAAAGAGGAGAAAAATATGCAAGACAAGAAATACAGGATCCCAAGAGAACTATTGCCACTTTGGTAAAAGTTAAAAATGGCAAGGAACCTTTAGTAAGTGTGAGAACCAAGGATCCAATACCTAAAGATAGAATATTTGATGTCGAAAAAGAAATAAAAAAAGTAGAATTAGAGGCGCCAGTGGGAATTCATCAAATTGTGGTAAAAAATATTTTAAATCTGGGTTCTGACATTATAACGACAAAAAGAGTAGAGAAATTATAATGAATTAGGGGGTTGTATATATGAATTTTAAGATAGATGTATTATGTAAGGCATTTCCGGGTAAATCCACTATAGGTGCATTGGGATGGAGCAATGTAGCACTTATACGTATGAAAGACAGAAACATTTTATTTGATACAGGGTCTCAGGGAATTCGTCCAAATCTTTTAAAGGCACTTGAAGAGTTATCAATGAAACCAGATCAAATTGACAGCGTTTTTTTGAGCCATCTGCATTTTGATCATTGCGGCAATGCATCCTTGTTTCGAAATGCAAGATTTATTATAAGTGAAGCTGAGTGGAAATATGCTACTACGGAAGAAGATGTCTTTACAACAGAGGAATCTGTAAAATATTTAAGTGATAGGGAAAAAATAATTATATCCAGAGATGGAGATGAAATTTACCCTGGCGTGAAAGCCATATTTACTCCGGGACATACTCCTGGAGGAATGTCTCTGGTTCTCGAAGCAGATAATGAGACATGGATTATTGCAGGTGATGCAGTAAAAAACAGGATAGAGCTGCTGAAGGGGGAAGTGGATATGTCTTTAGATAATGAACAAAGCAGGCAGAGCATATTGAGAATAAAGAATATTGCAGATCGTGTTTTACCTGGACACGATTGCTGGATGAAAATCAAAGACAATAAAATTATTCCTCAAGAAAAAGTACAGGTTGATATAACTTTACCTGGGGGAATACAGGGTGGAGAAGACGGGGTGTTTAAATTAGCTGTTGAAAATAGACCGTTATTTTAAAATTCAATAGGCAAAAAGTAAGATGTTAAAATTGTAAATATGAAGGGGGATTATAAGTTGCCTGGCATTGATAATAAAAATAATATTGCTGATGGTGTTATGGACGAGAAAACTAAAAAGAGTATATTATGGGGTGCTACATTTTTTACTGCAACCACTTCAACGGTTGGTGCCGGATTCTTGACTCAAACAGCTCAATTTGCACAGGACTATAAATTGTCGCTTATTTTAGTGATTATAGCTGTATGCATAATAAATATTTTCACACAAATCAATGTATGGCGTATATTATGTGTTTCAAAACTGAAAGCGCAGGACATTGCAAATAAAATTGTACCCGGGCTGGGATATGTGATTTCATTTTTGATATTATTGGGAGCAATAGCTTTCAATACAGGTAATATAGGCGGTGCAGCATTGGGGTTTAATATTCTTTTTGGTATTAATTTTAAAGCAGGATATATTTTAGCAGGCATTTCCGCTGTCCTCATATTTTTATCCAAAAATATAGGCAGAGCTCTAGATCAATTTTCAAAGATATTGGGTATTATTATGATACTTGTTATTTTTTACATGACTGTAGCAGTTCTTCATGGGAATTCAATGAGTACTGGAATTAGATTGGATTATGGCACTCTGTTCCCCCAAAACCCATCAACCTTGTTATTTCCAACTATAACTTTAATGGGAGGAACAATTGGAGGTTTCATATTATTTTCCGGGATGCATCGTCTGCTGGATGCAGGAATTTCTGGAGAAGAAAATTTAAAGGGAGTGGAGAGTTCTGCCATCTCAACAGTAGCTATAACAACAGTTATAAGGATTATGCTGTTTTTGGTAGCTTTAGGTGTGGTAGCCAGGGGAATAGGATTAGATCCTACCAATCCGGCGGCATCGGCTTTTAAATATGGAGCAGGAAATTTAGGATATATATTCTTTGGAGTGGCTATTTTGTGTGCAGCAGTTACATGTGTTGTAGGAGCTTCTTACACTACTGTTACTTTTTTTAAGACATTGAGTCCCTTTGTAAGCAGACATGAGAGAATCCTCACAAGTGTCATAATTGCCATTTCAACGCTTATAATGACTGTGCTGGGCAAACCGGCTAAATTGCTCATAGTTGCAGGTTCTCTAAATGGCCTCATTATTCCCGTGATGCTTGTTATGATTTTAATAGCATCCAGGAGAAAAGATATTGTGGGAAACTATAAGCACCCAAAATGGTTATTTATAACAGGTGTTGTCATAGTTATAATAACTGCCTATGCGGGAATAGAATCCTTGACTAACATCAAAGCGTTATTTTCATAATCTGTAAATATATGTAATGGGGTCAGTCCCCTTACATCAGGAAATTTTTCTGGCATTTTTATCATAATAACAATTTGGATTTTCCCAGTTAACTATTAAATCTGTGGCCATCATAGCTGCTGAAATGGCATAAATTATATCTCTGACGAAGGATTTACTCTCCTTGTCATATCTTTCACGCATGCAGTATATTACTGATGATATGCTTTTTTCAGTAATATCTACATTTGTTATAATTTTGATTTTTTTAAATATTAAAAGGCCTATAAAAATAAAATGAAGGCACAGTTCATATATGAAATGCTGAAAAAGGTTTCTCTCTTTATATTCTTTTGTATGATATAGACAGAAATAATCACAGATGAAATGGCATATCATACCTAAAATGACTGAATATTTTTTTATTGACATCCTGGTATTGATCAGCTGATCGCAGTATTCGCATACTATATCCATGCTTTCACTTAGGTAATGGTGAAAATTGGAGCTGTCTCTTACAAAATCAGGTCTTATACTGCCGTATAAAAAATTAAATTTATTCAGTTTAATATTAAAATTTTTTGAACAGTATTTAAATATGATATTGGAAATCAATAAGTGGGTATCTGTTATCATTATAAGATCACCTTTCTCCCTATTTGATATCTTCACCTTTGAACTTTGCTTTTTTACCAATTGTGCATTGAGTATATAAAATCCACCTTCACTTATATATATATACTTTGAAAGTTAAAGCCAGATTAATGTAGGGTTAATTAAATATTTTATTTTATCACGTGGCTGCCATTGCATAATTATGTGTATATATATATAATAATTTTGAAGTTTAAACTTTAATAGTATGCCTTCTCTAATAATTTCAGAAGGTTTTTTTGAATTCTGCTGAAAATGAACATTGGCAAATTAGAAGGAATTCGCTGGTTGTTATTGGAATATTATAAGGGAACACAGATGACAGACAGCAGATAATTATTTTGGAGGAAAATGAGCAGATGAAAAATGTAGACAAAAAGAGTGAAGCTTATGATGTAACATCTCTGACTTCTCTGGAAAAATTGGAACCGGTTCGTGTTAGACCCGGCATGTATATAGGTTCTACAGGCAGCCGGGGTCTTCATCACTGTATATGGGAGATATTAGATAATTCCATAGATGAGATTTCAAATGGATTTGGAGATATGGCCTGTGTAACTTTAAATGAAGATGGGAGTGTGTCTGTAGAAGATAATGGCAGGGGGATTCCCACAGGTATCCATCCTGTAAAAAAAATAAATGGAGTGGAAATGGTATTTACACAGCTGCATACAGGAGGAAAATTTAATAATGAGGTCTATAAGACTTCGGGAGGACTTCACGGTGTAGGTGCTGCTGTAGTAAATGCACTATCCAAGTGGATGGAAGTGGAAGTCAAGCGAAATGGGCACATTTATGCTCAGAGATTTGAATATGCTTATGACAGACATCTTAAAAAAGATATGCCCGGGACACCAGTCACTGATCTTAAGATAATAGGAGATACCGATGAAACAGGTACCAAGGTTACCTTTATGCCTGATGAAAGGGTGTTTTCAACAGTAGAGTTCAAATTGGATGTCATAGAGGAAAGACTTCGGGAACTGGCTTTTCAAAATAAAGGTATAACTTTAAAACTCCTGTGCAATTGGGGGGAGAATAAAATACAAAGGGAATATCATTCTGAAAGAGGTCTGCTGGATTTTATAGAATATTTGAATGAAAGTAAGACGCCTCTTCATAAAGAACCCATATTGTTTGAAGGGGAAAGGCATATGGGAGATTTGAATATGGAAGGAGAGGTGTGTATTCAGTTTACCGATTCAACTAATTACCATATAGCAAGTTATGTGAATAATATTCCAACCACCGAGTCAGGAACTCATGAGAGCGGGTTTAAGGCTGGTATGACCAGGGCATTTAAGGAATGGGCCAAAAAACTCAATTTACTGAAGGAAAAGGATGCAGAATTTGAGGGAGATGATCTCAGGGAGGGAATGACCGCCATAGTTAAGATAAGGATAAATAATCCCGTATTTGAAGGCCAGACCAAGACTAAACTTGGAAACGCAGAGGCCTATACCATGATGAATGATCTTTCTTACACTAAACTTTCTGAATGGATAGAAGATAATAGGGATATGGCTTCAGTAATAATAAATAACGCCTTAAATGCAGCCCTGAGGAGGGAGAAAATAAAAAAAATAAACGATGCGGAGAAAAAGAAAGTAGGAAGGGGAACTGCACCACTTGCAGGGAAAATTGCAGTGTGCACTTTGAAGGATCCATCCAAGTGTGAATTTATAGTGGTGGAAGGTGACTCTGCAGGAGGCTCTGCAAAACAGGCCAGGGACAGACGGTTTCAGACCATAATGCCTTCCAAAGGTAAGATAATGAATACAGAAAAGCAGAAGCTGGAAAATGTACTTGGAAGTGAGGAATTAAAAATATTCAACACGGCCATAGGTACTGGAATACTTGAAAATTACAGGGAAGAGGATTTGAAGTATGACAAGATTATAATACTCAGTGATGCCGACGTAGATGGATATCATATAAGGGCACTTTGGATGACTTATATATATAGATATATGAGACAGCTTATTTCAAATGAGCACCTGTACATAGCGCTTCCACCTCTTTACAAAGTTTATAAAGAGAGCAGGGGAAAAGACGTGACCAGGTATGCCTATAGCGATGAACAGCTTTCAAAAGCAAAAAAAGAAGTTGGATCCGGGGCACTTGTTCAAAGATATAAAGGTTTGGGAGAGATGAACCCGGATCAACTCTGGCAGACTACTTTGGATCCGGAAAGCAGGACACTTCAGCAGATAACTATAGAAGATGCTGTAAAAGCTGAAAAAATGATATCTCTGCTTATGGGTGACGTAGTGGCGCCGAGAAAAAAATATATGTATAAATACGCAGAATTTTAGGCAATGTACAATTGACAGTGCACAATTCACAATTGTGGTTGATTTTTCGCAGAAAAATCTTCATTAACTGTGAATTGCCAATTGTTCATTGTGAATTGATAATAAGGAGGCTTTTACTTGGCAACTAAAACAGTAATTCCAGAAGATCACAATATAATAAAAATTCCAATAGAAGAAGCTATGCCAGATAATTATCTTCCCTATGCAGTGGAAGTAGCAAAAGACAGGGCGCTTCCAGATGTGAGAGATGGCTTAAAGCCCGTACATAGAAGAATAATATACGGTAGTTATATGTTAAGGGCATTTCCTGATAGGCCCTATTATAAATCTGCCAGAATAGTGGGTGACATACTTGGAAAATATCATCCTCATGGGGATACATCTGTATATGATGCCATGGTCATATTGGCCCAGAATTTCACTACGAGAATGCCCCTTATAGATGGACATGGAAATTGGGGTAGTCAGGATGGAGATAGTGCTGCGGCAATGCGTTATACAGAAGCCAGGCTTACCCCTATTGCCATGGAAATGATGAGAGACATAGACAAAGATGTGGTAAACATGATAGACAATTATTCAGGATCTGAAAAAGAACCTGAAGTGCTTCCGGCAAGATATCCCAACCTGCTGGTAAATGGAGCCTTTGGAATAGCTGTAGGTCTTGCCACCAATATTCCTCCCCATAATTTGAGAGAGGTAATTGGAGCTGCGGCGGCCTATATAGATAATCCGGATATAACCACTGAGGAACTTATGAAATACATAAAGGGACCAGATTTGCCCACCGGAGGGATAATAATAGGGAAAAAATCTCTCCTTTCCGCCTATGAAACGGGCGAGGGGAGAGTGACTTTAAGGGCCAAGACTTCCATAGAGAAGCTTGACAATGGAAAGCTTGCCATAGTCATAACGGAATTTCCCTACAGGAGGAGCAAGGCCAGGCTGCTTCAGACTATTTCTGAAATGACTGCCGATAAAAGGCATGCAAAGATATTTGAACCCATATCTGATATAAGAGATGAGTCCGATAGGAGTGGTATAAGAGCAGTAATAGAATTCAAAAAATCAGCAGATATCAATCTAGTGAAGAAAATTTTAAAATATCTGTTTAAAAAGACAGATCTTCAGTGCAGCATATCCTTTAATATGGTGGCTTTGGCTAATGGAAAACCTCAAACTATGGGACTTAGGACCATATTGAGTTACTATGTTGATTATCAGAAGGAAATTGTAAAGAGGAGAACAAGAAAGGAGCTGGATGCAGCAAATTCCAGGTTTCATATTGTAGAGGGATTCATAAAGGCCATAGGTATAATGGATGAAATTATAAAAACCATCAGGGCATCTAAATCCAAAAAAAATGCTGCCTCAAATCTTATGGATAGATTTCAGTTTACAGCTCCACAGGCCCAGGCTATATTGGAGCTCATGCTGTATAGACTTACAGGACTTGAAATAGTGTCTTTTGAGAAAGAATACAAAAAACTTTTAAGAACAATAAAGAGGCTTACAAAAATATTGGGCAGCGAAAGGGAAGTCCTGAAAATTATAAAAAAGGAATTGGAAGAAATTGGTGAAAAATATGGCGATGATAGAAAAACTGCCATTGTAGAAGAGGATGAAAAAGCCAAAATAGATGAAGAAGAGCTTATGATAGAGGAGAACATAATCGTTACAATGTCCAATGAATCCTTCATAAAAAGAGTTTCTGAGAAAAGCTACAGTAGATCCAGCGGGCAAATTGAAGATATAAAATACAGGGAGGGGGATTTCAATAGATATCTCATACATGCCAATACCAGAGACACATTTATGTTTTTTACAGATAAGGGAAATGTGTATAATTTAAAAGGAAGGGACATTCCTGAATTCAAGTGGAAAGAAAAGGGTGAAAGACTCGACAGCATAATAAGAGGTCTTGATCTGTCCGCGGAAAACGTAATTGCAGTATACAACATGGAGAATTTAAATTTAAAAAAGGATTTTATATTTTTTACTACTATTGGAGGGATAAAAAGGACAAAATTGGAATCCTTTATTACAAATTATGTCAAGATCATGGCCCTTAAGCTAAAAAGTGGGGAAGAACTTGTAGATGTAAAACTTATTGACAGAAACTCTCAGATGAAGTTTATAAAAGTGTCAACAAAGATAGGGCTTGATTTTAAATTAAAAGTGCCGAAGATGGCGACTGAAGATAGAAATATAGTCACTACTAAACTTTTTACCCTGCCAAAAGAAGATAGAGTATTAAATATTCAGTTGTGTGATGAGGATGAGTATAGAAAGTTTCATATAAATGTGAATAAGTCAGGAATGGTCAAAATTTCAAATATGGGAAGAGCCTACAGGAATGTACTCACAAATTCAAGATGTACTGTACTCCTATTTACGGTTGATGGAATGGTGTTTTCCATGCCTGCATTTATGCTTCAAAATATAGGTGCTTCCGGGATAAATGCTGCGAAGCTCATGGGAGATGTAGATGTAAAGGATATACTCAAGATAGTTTCTGTGGAAGACTTCAGCTCAGGATACATATACTTTTTTACTGAAAGCGGAATGGTTAAAAAGACTTCCATGATGGAATTCAAAGATATGGATTTGTGGAACAGGGCATATAAATTTAAGAATAAGGGAGATCTTCTGATAAATGTAGAATATAGCAGTGCTCAAAGTCCCCAGATACTTTTAGTAAGTGATGCTGGGATGGCAATAAAATTCAAGGGGGATTCAGTAAGCACCATGGGTAAATTGGCTTCAGGGGTAATAGGCATGAGTTTAAAGGATGACCAGAAAGTGATATATTCTCTTCTTATAGACAATGAAGATAAGATGAACCGCACCTTGATTTTAAATTCTTTCAAGGGAAATAAAGGAAAAATAAAGTTAAAGAATATATCGCTTCAAAACAGAGCAGGCAGAGGCAGAAGCGTTGTTGTAATGAATTTAGATGACAGAGTTAAGGAAGTTCACTGAAAAGTATTTTGCAGCAAATTTGCAGATAATTTAGAAGTATATTGTAATATTGTGATTATTATATTATAATGTGTATATAATTTAATAAAAGGCAGAGAAAAGAGAGCCGCTTTAAAAAGTCAATATATTTGGCTTCTTTTAAGTAGGCTCTTTTTATAAAAAGAATTATACTTTTATTCAGTAATCGATTTCTTGTGTTCTTTGAAATACCAAATTTATTTCATAATTAGATGTTAATTTAAATTAACATAATTATTAAGTTAGGGGGAATAAATATTATGTCACATGTATTAGCAGAATTTGTTGGAACTGCATTGCTTGTCTATTTAGGAGACAGCGTATGTGCAAACTGTACTCTTAACAAGAGTAAAGGGCAGAATGCAGGATGGATAGTCATAGCAGCAGGATGGGGTTTTGCAGTAGGAATTCCTGCATACTTGTTTTCAAATTTCAGTAATCAGTTCAATCCGGCGCTTACCATAGGGCTGGCCGTAATTGGTAAATTTCCGTGGGCGGAAGTTCCTGGTTATGTCGTAGCTCAAATGGTGGGAGGTATAGTTGGAGGAGTTTTTGTATGGCTTACCTATTTACCGCATTGGGGAATTACAGAGGATAAGGCTGCAAAACTGGGTATATTCTGCACAGCGCCGGCTGTGAGAAATTATCCTGCAAACTTCTTAACTGAGTTTTTGGCTACGGCTACTTTAGTATTTTCTTTAGCTGCGATGGGTACGGTTAAAACTGCCGATGGTATGGGATCTATAATTGTTGTAAGTGCAATTATCTTTGTTCTGGGTTGTGCTCTCGGTGGTCCTACTGGATATGCAATGAATCCAGCCAGAGATTTGTCACCAAGAATTGCACATGCTATACTTCCTATAGCAGGTAAAGGCGATTCAGATTGGGCTTATGCTTGGGTTCCGGTTTTTGGACCTATAGCGGGAGGAATAGCCGGGGCACTGCTATTTGCAGTAATATTCTGATGATAATTGCTTAAATTAATTAAAAAGGAAGTCTTTTTAAATGCCTAAATTTAGAGAAGAACTCATAGAGAATCCTATTATAGCGGCTGTGAGAAATGAAGAGGATTTGGAACAGGCTATTTTGAGCAGGGTGTCCATAGTATTTGTACTCTATGGAGACATATTGAATATTTCACAAATATGTGCGAAACTCAGGAGAAAAAACAAATTGACTTTTATTCATGTTGATTTAGTAGATGGATTAAAGGGAGACTTTGCAGGAATGAGGTATATAAAACAATGTGCAAATCCAAATGGAATAATAAGCACAAAATCCTCTAATATCAAATATGGGAATCAACTGGATTTACTGACGATACAGAGAGTATTTATACTGGATTCACTTTCTCTTAAAACGGGAATAAAGAATATACATGAAAATAATCCTGATGCACTTGAGGTTTTACCTGGAGTAGCAAGTAAAATAATAGGAGTTATTGAAAAGGAAATTAAGATGCCTATTATAGCAGGAGGGCTTATAAAAGAAAAAAAGGATATAATGAATTCTCTGTCTGCAGGAGCTATAGCTATATCCACTACTACTCACAAATTGTGGAACTTGTAAGGTTGATAATATGAGATTGTGGAATTTCAGAAACTAACAAAAGATCAAAAAACTGAAATTCCATGATCTATGTTATGTAAGAATTTAATTTGATAAGACTGTAAAGGAGGATGTAAAATGGCAAAATATATTATGGCGCTGGATCAGGGAACGACTAGTTCCAGGTGCATATTGTTTAATAAACAGGGATTGCCTGTAAGTATGGCTCAGAAAGAGTTCAAACAGATTTATCCGGAAAATGGATGGGTGGAGCATGATCCTACTGAAATATGGGCTACACAGTTTGGAGTGGCGACAGAAGCTCTTCTTAGGGAAAATATAAAAGCTGAGGATGTTGAGGCCATAGGAATAACCAACCAGCGAGAGACCACTATAGTATGGGACAGAAGAACTGGACTTCCAATTTACAATGCCATAGTATGGCAGTGCAGAAGAACTGCCAGCATATGTGATGAAATAAGGGCAAAAGGTTTGGACAAGATGATAAAGGAAAAGACAGGATTGATTTTGGATGCATATTTTTCAGGTACAAAAATAAAATGGATTTTGGACAATGTACCTGGTGCGAGGAAAGAAGCCGAGAGGGGAAATCTGGCCTTTGGAAATGTGGATACCTGGCTGATATGGAACTTGACTAAAGGCAGGGTTCATGTAACTGATTACACCAATGCATCTAGAACTATGCTTTTCAATATTCACGAATTGAAGTGGGATAAGGATCTTTTAGACATGCTTGATATACCTGAATCAATGCTGCCGGAAGTAAAACCTTCCAGCTGTGTCTATGGGGAAACCGATAAGAGCCTGTTTGGAGTAAATATTCCAATAGCAGGAGATGCAGGAGATCAGCAGGCGGCTTTGTTTGGACAGACTTGTTTTCAGCCGGGAACTGCAAAGAATACCTATGGTACAGGATGTTTCCTTCTAATGAATACTGGAGAAAAAGCAGTGGAATCTAAAAATGGTCTTTTGACAACTATAGCAGTTGGAATAGATGGTAAAGTTGAATATGCCCTTGAGGGAAGCATATTTGTAGGTGGAGCAGCAATACAGTGGATCAGAGATGAACTTAGAATGATAAAAACCTCTCCGGAGTCCGAAAAATACTGCCTTGCTGTGAAGGATACCGGTGGAGTATACCTGGTGCCGGCATTTGTGGGATTAGGTGCACCTTACTGGGATGCCTATGCGCGGGGCACTATAGTTGGAATTACAAGAGCAATCAAAAAAGAGCATTTTATAAGAGCTACAGTTGAATCCCTGGCATATCAGACTTATGATGTACTAAAAGCCATGGAAGAGGATTCTGGAATTGGACTTAAGGCTTTAAAGGTAGACGGCGGGGCTTGTGCCAATAATTTCCTGATGAAATTTCAATCGGATATATTAAATGTTAAAGTCGACAGACCTGAAGTTATAGAAACCACTGCGCTGGGTGCAGCTTATCTGGCTGGTATTGCAGTTGGATATTGGAGTGACAGGAAAGAAGTATCTAAGAACTGGGCTATATCCAGAACCTTTGAGCCAGATATGGAGGAAGGAAAAAGAATTGAACTGCTAAATGGATGGCATGAGGCTGTGAAGAGATCCATGGGATGGGCAAACAAATAAAATAATTGTATATATTGTGATCCTGAGATGATATTTCTTTTGTCTCGGGATTTTTTATAATGGTGCATTGTGAATTGAATAATTATGGTATAATTTATTAGAGGTGATTTATTATGAAAAAAGCTATAGTGTTACTTGCTAAAGGCTTTGAAGAAGTGGAAGCTCTTACCTGTGTAGATGTATTGAGAAGAGGTGGAGTGCACTGTATAACCTGTTCTATAAATTTGGATAAAGATGTAGCTGGCTGTCATGAAATACATGTAAGGGCCAATAATATACTTGAGAATACGGATGTAGATAAATATGATGCGCTTATAATACCAGGAGGTATGCCCGGTGCGGCAAATCTTAGGGATAACAGCGAAGTTATAGATCTGGTAAAAAGATTCTATAATGAGAATAAAATAGTAGCTGCCATATGTGCGGGCCCCATAGTATTGAAGAAAGCGGGAATAATTGAAAATAAAAAAGTAACTTGCTATCCCGGTTTTGAAAAAGAACTGGAACCAATCCATTTCAGCCATGATATAGTAGTTCAGGATGGAAACCTCATAACCAGTAGGGGCCCGGCTACGGCCATGTATTTTGCCTTTAGGATTTTACAAAATCTTTCAGATGAGGATATAGTGGAAAATTTGAAAAAAGATATGCTTTTAAATCTGGTGACAGGTTAAATTGTTCAGCCTGACTTCAAGGTAAACCCGTGGAAAGAGAGGATGAAAAGTGAGAGAATATATGCTTGACAATGGGATCAAGCTCTTGTATCAGTATAGGGCGGGAATACTCACTTCACTGTGTATTGGATTTAATGCAGGAGCTCTAGAGGAGAGCGGGCAATTTAATTTTGGGACGGCCCATGCCCTGGAGCATGTCATATCTAAAGGGACGGAACACAGAGATGAAAATCAGATAAATGAGGAATTTGACAATGTATTTGGATTTGAAAATGCCATGACTAATTATCCTTATACCATATATTATGGAACTTGTTTTTCAGATGATCTTGAAAGGGCAGTGAAGCTCTATGGCGATGTGATTCTAAACCCCATTTTTCCTGAAAAAGGTTTTAAGGAAGAAATGGATGTAATACTTCAGGAGTACAGGGATTGGAAAGATGATGCATATCAGCGGTGTGAAGATGCTCTTTTTGGGAACTCCTTTAATAAGAGAAGAATAAGAGAGCTTATAGTGGGGAATGAAGGCAGTATAAAATCCATTACCTTAGATGAGATAAAGAGATTTTACAGTACTTTTTATTTCCCTGAAAATTGTACTGTTTGTTTTTGTTCTTCCCTGGATTTTAAAAGCATAATTTCTATTGTGGACAGATATTTTGGAAAATGGAGAGTAAAATCAAAGATATGTGCTGCAAAAGAACCCGTGTATGAAAAAAATAGGGCTGGTGTATTCCTGGAAAAAGTATCTGGAATAGCCGGTGCCAGGATTCAGTATATATTTGATATTCATGATTTAAGTGAAAGGGAATACAAAGCCCTCTATCTGTTTAACACTGTCTTTGGGCAGGGCACCAGCAGCCTCTTGTTCAGCAGAATAAGAACTGAAAAGGGCATAGCCTATGATTTGGGCAGCAGCATAAAGGATGAAAGGGGCATGAAACTTTTCTCCATAAAAATGAGTACCTTGCCTGAAAATATAGATAGAGCACTTGGAATTGTAAATAGTGTAATAAATGAATTGAAAAATTCGAAAGAGTATTTTAGCAGTGATAAAATAGGAAAAATTGCCAGAAGTCTGGAACTGAAAAGGGAAATTAAAAGAGAAAGATCCATTGAATACTGTAAAGAAGTTGTGGAACACGATCTCATGTATGAGAGATTTGATGATCACTGCAATTCATGTGATGCAGAACAGCTGGATGAAATTAAATGCGAGGATATAGTCGAAGTCATAGACAAAGTTATGAAAAATCCCTCCATACAGATATTAAGAGCACCTTAGATATCAATTTACAATTTACAATTGTCCATTGACAATTGTGTATTGTAAGTTGAAAATTATAAATTGTAAACTGTGAACTGTGAGTTGTCAATTGATATAAGGCTGGTGGTTTGTTTTTGAGTGCAAAATGGATGCTGAGAAGATGTAGAAAAGATATAAAGGCTATTGCTAAAAAATCGGGGATAAGTGAAATTACAGCACAAATTCTTGTCAATAGAGGAATAGTTGATGAAAGAGAAATAGAGAATTTTATAAATCCGTCAATACATAAATTGCTGAATCCCATGCTCATGAAAGATATGGGAAAGGGTACGGATATAATATACAGAGCTATAAGGGAAAATAAAAGCATAGCTATATATGGTGATTATGATGTAGATGGAATAATAAGCACATATATACTGTACCGTGGGCTTTTAAGGTGCGGGGCAAAGGTGAAATATCATATTCCGGACAGGATTACAGAGGGGTATGGCATGAATATTCACAGTGTTGAGCAGTTAAAAAATGAGGGAATTGAAGTTATAATAACCTGTGACAACGGTATTTCTGCTTTGGATCAGATTGAAAGGGCAAAAGAGCTTGGAGTTACAGTGGTGGTTACGGATCACCACAATATACCTTTTGATGTTGATGATTCAAAACAAGGTGAAAAGAAATTTCTCATACCGCCAGCAGATGCTGTCATCGATCCAAAACAAAAAAACTGTTCATATCCTTTTAAACAGCTCTGTGGTGCAGGAATAGCTTTCAAATTTGTTCAGGTACTCTATAAAAAATTTGGAATAAAGGAAGAGGAAGCTTATGCGTTTATAGAATATGCAGCTATAGGAACTATATGTGATGTGGTGGATTTATTGGGGGAAAACAGAATTATAGCTAAAAATGGTCTTAAAATGTTAAATAATACTGGAAACCCTGGTATAAGGGCATTGATCAAAGAGACTTCATTGGATGGGAAAATTATAAATTCCTACCATATAGGTTTTATTATAGGGCCTTGTATAAATGCGACAGGACGCCTTGATAGTGCATCTGTGGCGCTTGAACTCTTGCTGTGCAGGAATTCAGCTGAGGCACAAAAGCTTGCCAAAAAACTTCATGAATTGAACATACAGAGGCAGCATATGACTAATGACAGTTTAAATGCAGTAGTGGAGAAAGTGGAAAATTCTTCCCTAAAAAAAGACAAGGTACTTGTAGTACATAGAGATGATATACACGAGAGCATAGTTGGTATAGTCGCAGGAAGGCTCAAAGAAAAATACAATGTACCTTCTATAGTGATAACAAAAAGTGCAGATCAGTCTAAGGGCTCAGGCAGATCCATAGAAGGCTATAATATGTTTGAAGAACTTTTAAAATGCAGAGAATTGATGAATAAATTTGGAGGTCATCCGCTGGCAGCGGGGTTGTCCATAAATACTGAAAATATAGATAAACTGAGGAAGAAACTCAATGAAAACTGTAATCTTACAGATGAAGATATAGTGCCTAAAATTAGGATAGATAAAAGACTTCCCCTTGAAAATGTATCTTTTAAAATGCTGGAGGATGTAGAAAAACTGCAGCCTTTTGGAAAGGGAAATCCAGAACCTGTTTTTGGTGAAAAAAATATAGATGTATTCAGGGTATATTTTTTAGGAAAAGATAAAAATGTACTGAAATTATTTTGCCGGCTGAAAAAAAGTTTAAAGAAAATTGATGCTGTGGATTTTAATGGAGGTAAAAAATTTAAAGAATTAGTGATGGAGCGCTATGGTGATAAAAAGGGAAATGAAATTTTAAACAATAAATTTCGCAGCATAAAAATGGATTTTATATTTTCACCATCTATTAATGAATTTAATGGAAATAAAAGTATTCAGATTATAGTAAAAGATTTTAGACTGACTTTTTAATGTGCAGTGTGAATATTATATTTTGTGGGGGGGAAATGTACTTTGAAGAAGATAATTCTAACAGGTGGCGGCTCTGCTGGACATGTTACACCTAATTTGGCACTGGTTCCCAGTTTGAAGGAATTGGGATATGAGATACAGTATATAGGAACCAGAAATGGAATTGAAAGAAAAATAATAGAAGATGAAAAAATAAAATATCACATTATTTCCAGTGGAAAATTGAGAAGGTATTTTGATATAAAAAATTTTACGGATCCCTTTAGAGTACTGAAGGGAATATTTCAGGCCGTGGTTATAATGAGAAGGGAAAAACCAAATATAGTATTTTCCAAGGGAGGATTTGTGTCGGTACCCGTGGTTATTGCTGCATATTTAAATAAAATACCTGTCATTATCCATGAATCGGATATTACACCTGGACTTGCAAATAAATTATCTATACCCTATTGTACAAAAATTTGCGTTACATTTCCTGAATCCCTGAAAAATGTAAAAGGACATGATGCTGTTCTTACGGGAACTCCCATAAGGCAGGAACTCTTAAATGGAAGTAGAATAATTGGAAGAAGGTTGTGTGGATTTACAGATGAAAAGCCAATTCTTCTTATAATAGGCGGGAGTCTCGGGTCCAGATTCATAAACAATACAGTGAGGAATTCTTTAAATGAGCTCCTGAGAGTATTTAATATAGTACACATATGCGGCAGGGGAAATGTGGATAAATCCTTGAATATGCGAAGAGGATATATTCAGTTTGAATATTTAAACAGGGAACTTCCACATATAATGAATGCGGCAGATATAGTTGTATCCAGGGCAGGTGCAAATGTCATATTTGAATTACTTGCACTTAAAAAGCCCAATTTGCTTATTCCACTTTCCAGGGCATCCAGCAGGGGTGATCAGATTTTAAATGCAGCTTCTTTTGAAAAAAGCGGATACAGTATGGTGCTTCAGGAAGAAGAAATGACACAAATGACATTTTTGAATAAAATTAAAGAACTCTATGCATCCAGGAATAATTACATAAATAATATGAAGGCAAGCCCTGTCCGTCATGGAGTGAGTAAAATCATAAATTTGATAGAAAAATGCAGCAATTAACTGAATTGCTGCATAAACATATTCTTAATGAATCTTTTGCCTGCTTGCTTTAGCATAGCAAAATACTTTGTGAAAAAAGTGATTATATTTTGCTTTTTCTAGAAGGAAAAACAGATCCTGTGTAGAAGTATAAATAATAAGAATTATCACAGTGTATTGATATACTGCTGAACAGATAACTTATAAATGATATAAAAGTGAAAGGTGGAGGTAATATATGAAAAACATAGCTGTAATATATTGGAGTAATGGGGGAAATGTAGAAGTACTGGCTGATAATATTGTAAAAGGCGCAGAAGCTGAAGGTGCAAAGGTCACAACAAAACATGTACAGGATGCAAAGGTGGAGGATGTGACTTCTGCAGATGCCGTAGCATTTGGAAGCCCATCTCTTGACAATAACAAGATAGAACAGGATTATATGGCTCCATTTATTAAAGAATTTAAACTTCTTCCTATTCAGGGAAAGAAAGCTGTACTATTCGGATCCTATGGTTGGGATGAAGGTGCATTTTTGAAAGACTGGAAAAAGACTGTAGAAGATTATGGTTTTAAAGTGGTGGGGGAACTTGCAGTTAAAGAAGCTCCTAATGATGAACAGCTGCAAAAAGCTAAGGAACTTGGTAAATTACTTGCAGAATAGTTTAGGCATGTGGGTCATGAAAATATAAATATAGAAGTTCAAAGAACAATTATCAAACAATTGTTCCTTGAACTTTAATAGGATTATTTGAAAGTACGGGAGATGTGGGCTGCTTGATAAAAATTATTGTTTATTTATTAACGATCAGACATCTCCTTTTTTTATATTTTTAAATATCTTTTTTTACTATGTTGAATTCAAAATGAAACTGTATTTTAAAAAAATTGCATCTGTAGTATAGTTTTTATTAACCAATTATGGTTGATAGTAGATAATTGGAACTAAAAAATTTTTTTAAAATCGTTTTATATATTTAAAATTTTGTCGTTTTGCTGTATAGTAAAGTTATAGATCATAAATAAATATAGCTAAATTTTGTACTTTTTAATTAAAATTTTTGCTTCCAGTGTAATTGCTGTACTAATTGTGATATAATTACTGTATTAATTTAAAATTAAAAAGCACAACTATTTATATTTAAAATTTACAATACTAAAAAGGAGAGGAATTTTTTATGAGTAAAATGAAGACTATGGATGGAAATACAGCAGCAGCTTATATTTCCTATGCATTTACCGATGTGGCAGCTATTTATCCGATAACTCCATCATCTCCAATGGCAGAACATGTGGATGAATGGGTAGCTCAAGGTAAAAAGAACATCTTCGGACAGCAGGTAAAAGTTATGGAAATGCAGTCAGAGGCAGGAGCATCTGGAGCAGTACATGGTTCACTTGAGGCAGGAGCCTTGACTACAACTTACACTGCATCACAGGGTTTATTACTTATGATACCTAACATGTATAAAATTGCAGGAGAACTTTTACCAGGAGTATTTCAGGTATCGGCCAGAGCAGTAGCAGCTAATTCACTTAACATATTTGGTGATCATCAGGATGTTATGGCTACAAGGCAGACAGGCTTTGCACTGCTTGCAGAGAGTTCAGTACAGCAGGTTATGGATCTTGCTGCAGTAGCACATTTGTCAGCAATAAAGGGCAGAGTTCCATTTGTGAATTTCTTTGATGGATTTAGGACTTCCCATGAAATTCAGAAAATTGAATTGTTGAATTATGAAGATCTGGCAAAACTTATTGATATGGATGCAGTAAATGCATTTAGAAGAAGAGCTTTAAATCCAGATCATCCTGTAACCCGTGGTACAGCTCAGAATCCAGATATATACTTCCAGGAAAGAGAAGTATCCAATAAATACTATGAGGCACTTCCTGAAATAGTTGAAGATTATATGGCAGAAATAAGCAAGCTTACAGGAAGAGAGTATCATCTGTTTAACTATTATGGAGCAAAAGATGCGGAGAGAATCATAATAGCTATGGGTTCTGTCTGTGAAACTATAGAAGAAGTAATAGATTACTTAACTGCTAAGGGCGAAAAGGTAGGACTTCTTACAGTTCACCTGTATAGGCCATTCTCAATAAAACATTTCTTTAAATATATACCGAAAACTGTTAAAAAGATTGCGGTTCTGGATAGAACAAAAGAACCTGGATCAATTGGAGAACCTCTTTATCTGGATGTTAAAAATGCATTTTATGGTAAAGAAGGACAACCTGTTATAGTTGGAGGAAGATATGGACTAGGTTCCAAGGATGTATTACCATCACATATTCTTCCAGTATTTGAAAACTTGAAATCAGATAATCCAAAGAACGGATTTACTATAAGCATAGTGGACGATGTTACAAACACTTCCCTGAAAGTTGGAGAAGATATAAATACAACTCCAGCAGGAACTACAGCTTGTAAGTTCTGGGGACTTGGATCCGATGGTACTGTAGGAGCAAACAAGAGTGCAATAAAAATCATAGGAGACCATACAGACATGTATGCCCAGGGATATTTTGCATATGACTCCAAAAAATCCGGAGGTATAACAGTTTCCCACTTGAGATTTGGTAAGTCACCGATAAAATCACCATATCTTATAGATAAGGCTGACTTCATCGCTGTACACAATCAGTCCTATGTTCATAAATACAATGTACTTGAGGGACTTAAAAAAGGCGGAAAATTCCTGCTGAATACAATCTGGAGCCCAGAAGAACTTGAAAAGGAACTGCCTGCTTCAGTAAAAAGATATATAGCAAATAATGATATCGAATTCTATACATTAAATGCCGTGAAAATTGCACAGGGAATAGGACTTGGCGGAAGAATAAACATGATATGTCAGGCTGCTTTCTTCAAGATTGCAAATATCATACCAGTAGAAGATGCAGTTAAATACCTGAAAGAAGCAGTTGTAACTTCTTATGGTAAAAAGGGACAAAAAGTTGTAGACATGAACAATGCAGCTATAGATGAGGGCGTCAAATCAGTAGTTAAGATAGATGTACCAGCTTCATGGAAAGATGCATCGGAAGAAGCTGCTGCCACAAGAGAAGTTCCTGAATTCATTCAAAAGATAGCTGATCCTATGAACAGACAGGATGGAGACAAACTTCCAGTAAGCACTTTTGTAGGAATGGAAGACGGTACATTCCCGGCAGGAACTGCAGCTTATGAGAAGAGAGGAATAGCTATATCTGTTCCAGAATGGCAGGTAGACAATTGCATACAGTGTAACCAGTGTTCATTTGTATGTCCTCATGCAGCTATAAGACCTGTTCTCACTACTGAGGAAGAGGCATCCAAGGCACCTAAGGGATTTGAATACAAAGATGCAACAGGAGCAAAGGGACTTAAATTCACCATGGCTGTTTCACCATTTGATTGTCAGGGATGTGGAAACTGTGCAGATGTATGCCCTGCAAAAGAAAAAGCTCTTGTTATGAAACCACTGGATACTCAATTGTATAAAGCAGATGCATGGGATTATGCTATGTCGGTATCTCACAAGGACAATCCTATGAATAAATTCAACGTAAAGGGAAGCCAGTTCGAGCAGCCGCTGCTTGAGTTCTCAGGAGCTTGTGCGGGATGTGGAGAAACTCCTTATGTTAAGCTTGTAACCCAGCTGTTTGGTGACACAATGATGATAGCCAATGCAACAGGATGTTCGTCAATCTGGGGAGCTTCTGCACCGACAACTCCATATACTAAAAATTACAGAGGACACGGTCCTTCCTGGGCTAACTCATTATTTGAGGACAATGCTGAATATGGACTGGGCATGGTTCTTGGAGTAAAACAGACAAGAGAAAGACTTGAGATCAGCATAAAAGAAGCTCTTAAAGGTAGTTTAAGTGCAGAACTTAAAGCTGCTTTTGAGGATTGGATTGAAAATATAGACAATGGCCAAGGCACAAGGGAAAGAGCTGATAAGATAATAGCTTTACTTGAAAGTGAAAAGGGAAATGACCCTGTATTAAATGAAATTTATGAAAACAGAGATTTCCTTATCAAGAGATCCCACTGGATAATCGGCGGAGACGGCTGGGCTTATGATATAGGATACGGCGGATTAGATCATGTACTGGCATCTGGAGAAGATGTAAATGTACTTGTACTTGATACAGAAGTTTATTCAAATACAGGCGGACAGTCTTCAAAATCCACTCCTGCAGCAGCTGTAGCTAAGTTTGCAGCAAGTGGTAAGAAGACTAAGAAAAAGGATCTTGGAATGATGGCTATGACTTACGGATATGTATATGTAGCTCAAATTTCCATGGGTTCAGATAAAGCTCAGGCTCTTAAAGCAATAAAAGAAGCAGAAGCTTATAAAGGACCATCACTTGTAATAGCTTATGCTCCATGCATCAATCATGGATTGAGAGCTGGCATGGGCAAGAGCCAGAGAGAAGCTAAGAAAGCTGTTGATTGTGGATACTGGGCACTTTACAGATATAATCCTGAATTAAAGGCAGAGGGCAAGAAATCATTCAGCCTTGATTCCAAAGAGCCAACGACAGACTTTAGAGAATTCTTAATGGGTGAGGTTAGATACTCTTCACTTGCTAAACAGTTCCCTGATAAAGCGGAAGCTCTGTTTGCAAAGACAAAGAGAGATGCACTGCAGAGAATTGAAGGATACAAGAAACTTGCAAATGCAGAATAATAGCTAAAAGACATCGGGCATGAATTGCCCGGTGTTTTTTTGGCTTAACTGATAATTTTTTATTTTTAACTAAAAAAAGCTTTTATTATATTGTAATTAAGGGTAAAATTAAAACATAACAATAAAAGAGGAGGTGAATATCCCGGTAGGATCAAGACTACAAGTTATAGCTCTGTAAGATACAGGAAAATTTTGTAATTGGGTTATAATATTGATAGGATATCCACCTTAAAGGTTACCGGGCATATGTTATGAATGAAGAGGATTTAAATAAGAAGGGCCGCAATAGCGGCGATGAAGCAGAAGAAGCTTGTGATGAAAGGGTTCATGATTGCGGCTGTGGGTGCAGCGACTGCGGAGAGCATGAATCATTAGTAGTGGATCTGGAAGATGAAAATGGAAACATAGTTCCCTGTGAAGTGGTTGATGGATTTGAATTCAAGGAAAATGAGTATGCTATAGTTCAGAATCCGCAAAATGGAGCTGTATATCTATTTAAAGTAGAGGGAGAAGGTCCGGCAGGTGAGCTTGTTATCCCTGAGGAGGAAGAATTCAAGGAAGTTTCAGCTTATTACCAGCAGCTGTCACAGGAATAAGCAAGAATGAATATCAAAGTTCAAAGTTTAAATATCAAATTTGGTGGATTTTAGGGCTTAGGCGAAAATCTTCACTATTTGATATTTGTTCTTTGAACTTTGTACTTTAATTGTCAATTGTGCATTGTCAATTGTATATTGACTTCACTTCCAGTTCAGCACCTTGATATTGTATGGATTGCTTTTTTTATGATTTATGAGGTATGGATTTCCAACTATATTAAATAATGGCAGATCTGCTAGGGAATCGGAGAACATATAGGAGTTCTTGAAGTCAACTTCCAGACCGTCTTTTTTTAAAGACTCCATAAGTCTTCTCACCTTTTCCTCACCCTTACAGTTTTTACCGGCTATTTTATTGTAGTGTTTCCCGTTTTTAATGGAAAATATGGTACCTATTATTCTGTCAACATATTCTATTCTATACAATTCTTTCAAATAGAATTCCGCTGAAGCAGAAATCAGATATATCTTACAGCCTTTATTTTTCAATTTTTTCATAGTATCTAAGCCATCTCTATATAATATCTTACACATTCTTTTTTCGTAGAATTCTGCCGTCAGGCATTTCATCTTTTCCTCACTTATGCCGTTTATAAATGAAATAAAATTTTCCTTGGCCTTTTTTGCAGTGAACAATCCTATTACGAATAAAAAAGCAGAAATGATGCTGAAAGGTGCATACACTATGAGCTTTGGATCTTTTTTCACCATGAATATGTAAAATTCCATAAGGGTTTCCCGGCTGGTTAAAGTAAAATCAACGTCAAATATAGCAAGTTTTGTCAAATAATCACCCCATCTATTCTTTAAGCAGTAAACCTTGTTCTTTTCTATAATATCATATGGATAACTTGATTGAAAAGATAATTTAACTATGATATAAATTGCAGGCAGTAACAAAGTCACAATATCTGATATTTGAGCCTTGAACAAGGTAGGAAATTGTTCAGGATAATGATAAAATGTAATTATAATATTAATATTTTATTAAATTTTAAAGAAGGGGTTTACAATGAGTGAATGTGTTAGTAACTTTTTTTTATACAATGATGAAATAAGAAAAAGGGAGGAATTTGAAGATAATATATTTAAAGAGGGAAAGTCCCTGTATGAAGTAATTCGAATAATAGACGGAAAACCTTTATTTTTAAAAGCTCATCTGGATAGACTGAACAATTCTTCTAATATAACAGACTTAAAACTGTGGCTCGGCAGAAAAGAAATTGTGGACAGTATCTTTAAATTGATACATATAAATGAAATTTACAGCGGCAATGTAAAGCTTATATTTAATTTTTATAAAAATAATAAGTTTTTGGCATATTTTGTAGAACACCATTATCCAACTTCAAGGGACTATGAAGTGGGGGTGAAAACCGATTTTTTTCACATTGAAAGAGAAAATCCAAATGCCAAGGTGATAAATAGGAAGTTTAAGGTCCGGGTGAATAAGAAGATAACGGAAAGCGGTATATTTGAAGCAGTACTTGTGGATGATGAAGGTAATATAACTGAAGGCAGCAAGTCCAATATATTTATGATAAAAGGTGAAAAGGTTATAACGGCACCTTTTAAAAGGGTACTGCCCGGGACTACCAGAAATATTATAATGCAGATCTGCCTTGGATTGGGATTGGAGGTACTTGAGGAAGATGTGAATTACAGGGAAATAGATAAATTTGACGCCATATTTATATCAGGCACTTCTCCCAAGGTACTTCCTGTAAAGAGCGTGGGAAATATTGAATTTAATTCTTCAAATAATAAAATACTACTTCAAATAATGGGGGCATATAACGAGAAGATAAGAAAGGATATAGAGAATTTTGTGTTTTAAATAAACAGGGGAGTGATTGTTTAAGATGAAAAAGATATTTAAGGGAGTTTCACTGGAAGACTGTTTGAAATCCGCCAGTTATGAGTTAAATAAACCCAAAGAACAGTTAAAATATAAAGTGTTAAAGCAGAAAAAATCCTTTTTTAAAAAGAAGACGGTAATTGAAGTCTTGATAGATGATGACGAAAAAGATATGGCACCTTTAAAGTCCTATGAGAATAATGGAACCATCAAAGTGGTTAAGGGGAAGGTAATTGTAAAAGATCCTGCAGCGGACGGGAAACCTGCAGTAATTTGTAGAAGTAAGCATATGTCGATTTCTGTAGATGGGGCTGAAGTTGAAAAAAAGTGTGAAGTTTTTTCAAACAGCAGTATAGAAGTGACTTTTCATAAGGATGAACCCAGAAGAGAACTCAACATGCACGTGTCCTATGATAAAATGAAGGCTTACGCGGAAGTTAAATATATACCTGAAAATAAATACGCATTGAAGGATATGGAAGAAAGCCAGAAAGCCAGCTTGAAAACTGAAATATTAGAGAGTGTTTCCCCTGCTAAATACACTGTGGAAGAAATTAAAGAAGAATTATCCAATAATAAAGTAGTTTATGGTATAATAGAAGAAAATTTGAAAAAAGCTGTAGAAATTAGTGAGAGGGTTCTTGTAGCACAGGGAAAGGAACCTGTAAATGGAAAAGATGATCTAATAGAAGTGAAATTTAAAACTTTTGCAGACCTGGAAGAGGATGTGGGAGGCAATGTGGATTTTAAAAGCATAGGAGCTGTAAATGCAGTAGAAAAGGGAGATGTAATTGCAGTAAGACATGTGGGCACTAAAGGTGAAAATGGATATGATGTATACGGGAAAATAAAAAAGTGTAAAAATGGAAAGCAGTTGAAGCTCAAAGCTGGAACCGGCTGCCTTCTTAAAGATGAAAATACAGTTGAAGCAGCTGTCAGCGGAAAACCTTCTGTAAATGGGAATACTTTTTATGTCCATCAGGTCCATGAGATCAATGGCGATGTGGATCTGAGTACTGGAAATGTAAAGTATATAGGAGATATAGTTGTACACGGTGATGTAAAAGAGGGAATGGAAGTGGAGTGTGGAAATGACCTTGTCATAGACAGGGAAGTGGAGAGAGCTACTATAACTGCATTAGGCGATGTAGCTGTAGTTGGCAGTGTTGTTGCATCGAAAATATGCGGCGGAGGAGAAAATGTAACAAAGCTCCATGCTCTGGAACATCTGAAAAAATTCAATGAGAATTTGACCAAATTAATTGAAGTGGTAAAGGAGATAAAATCCTATGATTTGCTTGGACGCGATAAAAGTGATGGAGAAATAATAAAAGTACTATTGGAAAATAAATTTAAAGTTCTTTTGAGGTTGGGTATAAATGTAATTGCAGATTTGAACACTCAAAATGAAGAGGATGGAGAAGATGAAATAGTTAGATATATAAGGACAAAACTTATGGGAATAGGACCTATAAGTATAAAAAATTATTTGGAATTAAATGAGTTGATAGATGAAATAAGTGATAAAATAAAGTATTTTGAGGATACCCTTGCGCTTCCGGTAAACGTGAGTTTATCATACTGCCAGGACTCAAATATACAGAGTTCGGGTAATGTAATAATTACAGGAAAAGGAGAATATGTATCGACTATTACAGCTAATGATTCTATTGAATTTGCAAGGGAAGGAAGTGTGGCAAGAGGAGGAATTCTAAAATCTCAGAGGGAGATCAAATGCAAGGTTGTTGGGAGTATGGCAGGAGTGTCTACAAAACTCCAGGTAGGAAGCAAGGGCCATATATGGGCTGATATAGCTTATCATAATACTGTATTTAAAGTGGGAAACAGGGAGATGGTTCTGGATTCACCAAGTAAAAGTGTACATGCTTACTTAAAGGACGGACTTATAGTAGTAGATAAATTCGTCCTGTAAAAGTCATAGATTATTTTAAAATAATTAAGGAGGATTTTTGACAATGGGCAATAAGGAAATAAAAGTGTTGATATTTAGTATAGGCGAAGAATACTATGCTACAGATATTATGGAGATAGAGAGAATTTTAGGATATGAAGAAACTACAAAATTGCCTGATTCACCTGATTTTGTGGAGGGGGTAATAAATTATGAGGGAAATATACTTCCTGTAATATCCCTTGCTAAAAAGTTTGGACTTGAATCCCAGCAGAAAAAGGATCAGGCTAAGATCATAGTTACAAAGCAGGATGAAAATAAAATAGGCGTAATAGTTGATGTAGTATCTGAAGTAAGAGATATAAATACCGATAATATAGAAGTACCACCTGAAATAATAGCGGGAATATCAAAAAGATATATCAAGGGACTTATTAAAATAGATGATAAGATAGTAATATTTTTAAATATGGCAAGGATATTGACGGAGAAGGAAAAGGAACTCATATAATTTAAATTGAAAGGTTGCATATTTATGGAGGGAAAAGAAATAAAGGTAGGAATAGCAGACATGAATACAGCCGGTTCCCCAGATAAAATTATAACCATTGGTTTGGGTTCCTGTGTGGGCATAGCACTGTATGACGATAAAATAAGTGTAGGAGGATTGGCACATATAATGCTGCCGGACAGCACTCAATTCAGCAATAAAAAGAATCCCATGAAATTTGCTGATTTGGCTATCCCTCTGCTCATAGAAAAATTGGAGAAATTAGGTGTAAATAGAAAGAACTTAAAGGCAAAAATAGCGGGAGGAGCATCCATGTTCAACTTTTCAGATAAAAGCATGATTATGGATATAGGAAATAGAAATGGAAATGCTGTAAAACATATACTAGAGGAGTACTCTATTTCCATATTGGCGGAAGATCTGGGGGGCAATAAAGGAAGAACCATGATATTTGATACTTACGATGGCAGGGTTAAGATAAAGACAGTAGGAATAGGAATAAAAGAAATTTAAAGGTTAATGGAGTGATAGCAATTTGGAGGAAATTAAGGTTTTAGTAGTAGATGATTCTGCGCTTATGAGGAAAATAATTTCGGATATGATAAACAATAATCCATCTATGGAGGTCATAGGCACTGCAAGAAATGGTGAAGATTTTTTAGACAAGCTTTCCACGAATTTTTGGAAAGGCATGCCTGATATAATAACCCTTGATGTGGAAATGCCAAAGATGGATGGTATAACTGCCCTCGGTGAGTTGAAGAAAAGAGGTATTGAAATACCTGTAATAGTTTTAAGCAGTATCTCCAAAGAAGGTACGAAGCTTACTATGGAATGCCTTGAAGCAGGTGCATTTGATTTTCTGCCAAAGCCGTCCGGCACCATATCTCTAGATATAAATAAAGTCCAAGCTGAACTCATAAAGAAAATAAAGGCAGCTTATAGAAATGTAAGCAGGATAAAAAATATACCAGATCCAGTTTATAAAGATGAAGGCCCTAAAAGGGCAGCTGCTGATTACATAAAGGCAGATCCGGGAAATGAAATGGACGGTGGAATTGAGCTCAGGAGAAATGTAGATGCCGTAGTAATAGGAGCTTCTACAGGAGGACCCAAAGCGCTGTATACAGTCATAACGCAATTCCCAAAAGACATGGGGGTGCCTGTATTTGTGGTGCAGCATATGCCTGTAGGATTCACAAAAGCTTTTGCAGAAAGACTTGATTCCAATTCAGATATAAAAGTGATGGAAGCACAGAACGGCATAGATGTAATGAAAAATACTGTTTACATAGCTCCGGGCGGATTTCACATGGAAGTCTGGAGGGACAGAAAAATACATTTAAATGAAGAACCTGCCATATGGGGGGTAAGACCTGCAGTGGATAAGTTATTTTTATCTGCTTCGAGGGTATATGGAGAGAATATCATAAGTGTGGTTTTAACTGGCATGGGAAGAGACGGTGCAAATGGAACCGTCGAGATCAAGAAAAGTGGTGGAATCACCATAGCAGAAGATGAATCCACCTGTACTATTTACGGCATGCCTAAGGCAGCTTATGCCACCGGCAAGGTAGATTTGGTCCTGCCCATAGATAAAATAGCAGACGAAATTTTGAAGATAATAAAGCTCGGCAGGAGGTAGACTTATGGTTGTGGATATGGATTATTTTGAAAAATGGGTTCTGAGAGAATTCAATATAAATCTGTCTGCCTACAAACCAAATCAGCTGCACAGGCGGATAAACAGTCTTATGTCCAGGGTTGGAGTGAAAACCATAGAGGATTATATAGCGCTTTTAAAAGTGGATAGGATGCAGAGGCAGAAATTCCTGGATTTCATAACTATAAATGTATCTGAATTTTTCAGAAATCCAGAGATATTTGAGGAGCTTAAAATCAAGTTAAAAGGAGATCTGCTTTCTCGAAATAACTATTTGAAGATATGGAGTGCAGCATGTTCCATCGGAGCTGAACCCTATTCGGTGGCCATCTATTTAGATGAACTGAGCCCCGGGGGAAGGCATAAAATAATTGCAACAGATATAGACAGTACTATAATTGAGAGGGCCAAAAAGGGTGAATATGTTTCATCGGAAATAAAAAATGTAAAAAGGGAATATTTAAATAAGTATTTCACATTAAAGGACGATAAATATATTATAAGTGATAAGATAAAAAATCTGGTTACCTTCAAAAAACACGACCTGATATTGGATAGCTATGAAGACAATTTTGACTTGATAATATGCAGAAATGTGGTGATATATTTTAATCAGGACATAAAAGATAAAATATATAAAAAATTTAGTCAATCCCTGAAAAAAGGGGGACTGCTGTTTGTTGGAGCTACTGAAAGCATCTATAATTACAGGGACTATGGTTTTGAGAAGGCATCTACCTTTATGTACAGAAAGCTATAAGGAGGGGGAAAATGGATACATCACAGTATATGGCTATGTTTCTTGAGGAAGCAATGGATAATTTACAGACACTTAATGATTCGCTGCTTCAGCTTGAACAGGAACCGGATAATATAGATAAGGTGAATGAAATTTTTAGGGTTGCACATACCATAAAGGGAATGGCAGCTACCATGGGATTTAATGAAGTGGCGGAATTGACTCATAAGATGGAGGACGTATTGTCTGAATTCAGAGACGGCCAACTTAAGGTTACGCAAGATGTAGTAACGGTATTGTTTAAATGCCTGGATACCCTTGAGCAGATGATAAAAAATATAGAAGATGAAGTAGATGAAGAAGTGCCTATTGAAGGCATTATAGAGGAACTTGAAAAGATTTCGGGAAATCCTCAAGAAGCATCCGCCGGCAGGGAAAATGTGGGAGCTGAAGACAATAAAACAGACAGTGAAGTAGAAGCCAAAGACATAGACAATTCTTCTGTAAAATTGAACGAATATGATATAAATGTGGTTAAACAGGCAAAGGATAAGGGCTTTAATGCCTATGAGATAAAAATCAACCTCAGCGAAAGTACACTGCTGAAGTCGGCCAGAGCTTTTCTGATATTTAAAAATTTGGAGGAGATCGGGGAGATAATAAAGTCCATCCCCGGTACAGAAGATATAGAAAGTGAGAACTTTGAATTTGAAATACAGCTTGTTTTTCTGACTAAAAGTGATGAAGAAAAAGTTTATAATACCTTGAAAAATATATCCGAAGTGGAAAGTGTGGATATAGAAAATGTGGATATAAAATCGGTAAAGGCGAAAAAAGTTAAGGAAGATGCGGCCAAGGAAAGCGAGATAAAAGCTAAAGTTAAAAGTCAGGCTGAAAATATAAAGCCCAAACCTGCTGCTGCGGACACTAAGAAAAAGGAGAGCAAAAAAACTTCGAAAAAGGAAAATCACAAGAAGATCCACCAGTCTGTGAGAGTGGATTTGGAAAGATTGGACAAGTTCATGAACATGGTGTCTGAGCTGGTTATAAATAGGACAAGACTTGAGCAGATAAGCAGCAACTACAAATTGACGGAATTGAATGAAACTCTGGAGCAGGTTGCGAGGACCACTTCTGATCTCCAGGATCTGGTAATGAAAATCAGGATGCTGCCGCTGGACACAGTATTTAACAGATTTCCCAGGATGATAAGGGATTTATCCGTTGAACTGGATAAGGAAATGGAACTTATAATTCAGGGAGCAGACACGGAACTTGACAGGACAGTAATAGATGAAATAGGAGAGCCTCTTATCCACCTCATCAGAAATGCAGCAGATCATGGTATAGAACCTAAAGAAGAGAGAATTGCAAAGGGAAAGGATCCCGTGGGAAAGATAAAACTCATTGCCTATCAGGAAGGGACCAAGGCGGTGATAAAAGTAGAAGATGACGGAGGCGGAATACCTGTAGACAAGGTTCGGGAAAAAGCAGAGGATATGGGTATAAATACCGATGGAATGTCGGACAGTGATATAAAAAATCTGATATTCATGCAGGGCTTCAGCACTAATAAGGAAGTAACTGATATTTCAGGCAGGGGAGTTGGCATGGATGTAGTAAAGACCAAAATATCCTCTCTCGGGGGAACCGTAGATCTCATAAGTGAAAAAGACAAGGGTTCTTCCTTTATAATAAGACTGCCTCTCACACTGCAGATAATTCAGGTACTGCTTATAGGGGCGGGAAATGAGACCATGGCCATATCGCTTGGATATGTAGATAGAGTTATAGATTACAGCGATGATATGGTTAAAATGACAAGCAACCGGGAAGTTATAATATATAATGGAAATGTTATACCGCTTATAAGGCTGTACGAGAAACTGGGAATTGAAAAATCGGACAGCAAGAAGAAATATATTGTTATAGTTAAAGTAGGAGAGAAAACTGTAGGACTCATGGTGGATTCACTTTTGGGGCAGAGAGAAATTGTAATAAAACCTCTTGGAAAAACACTACAGAACCTGAAAGAATACATGGGGGCAACAATACTTGGTGATGGACTTGTAACACTTATATTAGATGTTGCTTACCTAGTATGAGGAGGATAGGTATGAATTATAAGGAGCTCACTCCTATACAGTTGGATGCACTGAAAGAAGTTGGCAATATAGGTACAGGAAACGCTGCTACAGCTCTTTCCCAGCTTTTGAATAAAAAAGTTGACATGACTGTACCTTCTATAAATGTTGTGCCCTTTGAGGACATCTTCCAGAGTATAGGAGGAGATGAAATAGTTGTAGGGGTAATAGTCAGAATACTGGGTGATGCACCTGGAAATATACTATTTATATTTGAAAAGAATACTGCACTTGATCTCATATACATGCTTACGAGCCAGAAAAAAGAGTATATTGATGAGATGGGAAATTCCGTTGTATGTGAAGTTGGAAATATAATAGCCAGTTCTTATATGAATTCCATGGCTAAATTTACAGGATTGTATGTTATACCTTCTGTACCTGCAGTTACCTGTGACATGCTGGGGGCCATACTTTCAACTACATTTATAGAATCAGGACAGTTTGATGATTATGTCATTGATATAGAAACACTGCTTATGCAAAATAACAGCAAGGTGAGCGGGCATTTTTATTATATTCCTGTGCCCGGATCTCTTGAAAAAATTTTAAATGCTTTAGGAATAGGATAATAACAGTAGTATATAATTTTGGAGGGAAAAAAATGGCTAAAATATTAATTGTGGATGACGCTGCATTTATGAGGATGATGATAAAGGATATATTGGAGAAAAACGGATTTGAAGTGATAGGAGAGGCAAACAATGGTATAAAAGCTGTGGAATTATATAAAAAGGAAAGACCTGATGTAGTGACAATGGATATAACAATGCCGGATATGGATGGTATTGAGGCCGTAAAGGCCATAAAGGCTTTGGATCCAAGCGCCAAAATAATAATGTGTTCCGCGATGGGACAGCAGACCATGGTTATGGATGCAATAAAAGCTGGTGCGAGAGATTTTATTGTAAAGCCATTTCAACCGGATAGAGTACTGGAGGCAATAAGTAAAGTTGTGAATTCATAGTAAGATGTAAAATTAAAGTTAAAATTTCACAACCAATATAAAGGTAATATAATTTATAACGAAATATTTTAGTAGTATTAAATTCAATGTTAAACTTTGTTAAAATACGTATAAAACTGTGACTTTGATATGCCAGCTTACAAGTACATAGTTTATGTATCCATATGCGCATGGAGGTGTAGATATGCAGGTTGTTATATTTAGATTGAATAACGAGCAATTTGCTGTGGAAACAGCTAAGGTTCAAAGTATAAATGATGCAATGGAAATAACGAGGGTCCCCAAGGCACCGGCCTACATAAAAGGGCTTATAAATTTAAGGGGAAATGTAATATCACTTTTGGATATAAATCTTTTAATGGACATTCCCAAGAGTGACAAGAGTGAAAACAATATAATAATACTGGAAATGGAAGATGAACTGGTAGGTGTAACTGTAGATCAGGTGGATGAAGTTTTGGATCTAGAAGAAAATGTTATTGAGAAGATAAATGATGAAAGAAAAAAAGCCTATATAGAGGGAATAGTAAATCTTGAAAATAGAGTAGTTACACTAATCGATATAGACAAGCTTCTTTCAAATTAGAATTTTCACGAGAAATGAGGGAAGAGAATGGCAGATGTATTATCACAGAATGAGATAGATGCCCTTTTAGCTGCCTTGTCTGCAGGAGAACTTACTCCTGATGAAGTGCCTAAAGAAGAGGAAAAGCAAAAAGTAAAGCCCTATGATTTTAGAAGTCCGCAGAAGTTTTCTAAGGATCATATAAGAACTCTGGAACTTATTCACGACAACTATGCCAGAATAATTTCAAACTATTTGACTGCACAGGTAAGAAGTAATGTAAAAGTAAAACTGGAATCAGTACAGCAGATAACCTACGAGGAATTTATTCACTCTGTGCCAAATCCTACTGTACTTACCATATTTAAAATGCCGCCTTTAAGCGGCTCCGTGCTGTTTGAAATAAATCCGCAGTTCGTATTTGAAATTATAGATCTCCTCCTGGGGGGAAGTGGAACGGGTAAGTATAAAGCCAGGGAATTCACAGATATAGATAAAAATATTATAAAAGTGGTGAATGCAGGACTTATATCCAATTTAAAACTGGCCTGGGAAGATGTAATGTCGGTGGAGACAGAAGTAGAGGGAATTGAGACGAATCCCGCATTAAATCAAACTCTTGCACCTAATGATCCCGTGGCGCTTATAACTTTTTCTGTGGAAATGGGTAAAAGCAATACTTTCATAAATATATGCATTCCCTATCTGAGTATAGAGAAGGTATTGGATAAGCTGGTGGTACAGTACTGGTTTCAGGACAGCGATGAGGATGTAGTAAATGAGTCCAGAGAAAAGCTCAGAAAGAGACTCAATATAGTTGAAATGCAGCTTTCTGCCGTACTTGGAACTGCCAGACTCACAGTGGAGGAATTTTTGAATCTGAATATAGGAGATGTGATTACCTTAAATGAAAACACTAAAAGTCCTATAAAGATGATGGTAGAAGACAAGGTATATTGTTATGGAAAGCCTGGCATAATAGGAAAAAACATGGGCGTTGAGATACTAGATATTATAAGTAAGGATGTGGAAAATTATGAATGATGGGAATGGGTTTCTTTCACAGGAAGAAATAGATGCACTTTTAAACGGAGGAGACAATAAGAAAGATAAAGAAAATAAAGCAGATCCGGCGTCAGAAACTGGCTCCCAGGATACCTCCGAATTGTCGGATGTAGAAAAAGATCTGTTGGGGGAAATAGGAAATATATCCATGGGATCTGCATCCACAGCGCTTTCTACAATAATAAACCAGCAGGTGAATATAACTACTCCGGTGGTGACTTTGACCACTTTGAAAAAATTGAGAAATGAGTTTGAAATTCCCAATATTGCGCTGGAAGTTCAGTATACCAAAGGAATAGTAGGTGAAAACCTTCTTGTGATGAAAGTGACAGATGCAGCTGTTATAGCAGATCTCATGATGGGAAACAGCGGTGAACTGGATGGAAAGAAATCTGAACTCAGTGAAATAGAGGTAAGTGCGGTATCTGAAGCCATGAATCAGATGATAGGTTCTGCAGCCACTTCCATGGCCACCATGTTTATGAGAGAGGTGAATATATCCCCTCCTAAATCAAAAATATGGACGGATCTCACAGAGCCGCTGTCCGAGGGAATAGGTGACGAGGAATCTGTGATCAAGGTGTCCTTTTCACTTAAAATAGGTAAATTAGTAGACAGCCATATAATGCAGCTGTTTCCTCTGGCAACTGCAAAAAAAATAGTTTCCATAATGATGGGTCAGGAAGGAGAGGAGGAAGCAGCAGCTGAATCCAAAGCCAAAGCAGTGGAAAACAAAAGTGAAGCACCTTCTGGTGATGCTGTTTCACAGGCCGCAGCAGCTTCTTCCGTTCCGCCGCAGCAGAGCAATTCACCTTCCGGCAGCGGCATAAATGAAAAGCCTATAGAAACAAGTGCGGTTAAGAAACAGGTACCGGTGCAGCAGGCGGCATTTCAACCCCTTGGCAAACCTAAAACCGTGGAGAATGTGCCCAGAAATATAGATCTGATATTGGACGTGCCACTTGAGATATCGGTAGTGCTTGGAAGAACCAAAAAGAATATCAAGGACATATTGAATCTTGGTACGGGATCTCTGGTAGAACTGGATAAACTGGCCGAGGAGCCTGTGGAGATACTGGTAAACGGAAAGAAGATAGCTTACGGCGAAGTCGTAGTAGTGGATGAAAATTTCGGTGTGAGGATAACGGGTATTGTGAGCAACGAGGAGAGGATCAAATCCCTGAAATAGGTTTTATTACAGTTGAGAGTTGAGAGTGAAGAGTTGATGGTTTTGGTTGGTTTTCAGTTTCTGCTGAAAATCTTCATTTTCTGTTGGCTCTTCAATTTTGATATTAGTAACCTTTAATGGGAATTATAATTGAATTGATATATAGCGTTAAAGTGGGAATTTAAGGGGACTTTGGTCCTAAAATAACATGTTTATCTTTTATCCAAAGTATAAACCTTAAATATATATACCCGATAATATTATTAATGACAAAGAACATTTGGAGTCGTTGAATTTAAGGGAGTGTATTTATATGAAGATTAATGGGATCATTTTGAACCAGGCATTGAATATCTACGGGGGAAATAAGAAAGAGCACGTGACAATTAAAAATATGGATAAAAAGGATTCCATTGAAATTTCGTCTGCAGGAAAAAGTTTGAGTTCTTATTCTCCTGAGGATAAATTCATAAGTTCTGAAGAAAAAATAGAAAGTATAAGAAAGGCTGTGGAAAACGGAACCTATAATGTAGATAAAAAATTGGTGGCATCTAGAATTTTAGATGCCATGAAGGGGAAAATATTATAGTTCTCCCCATAGTTCTATGGAGGTGAGATGCGGTGTCACTGCAGTTGATGAACATAATGGAAAACGAGTATTCAGTTTTAAAAGAACTTCTTAAGGCCCTGGAGGATCAAAATCAGTACCTTTTAAAAAGAGAAGTGTTTAAACTGGATAAAATAGTGAAAGTACTGGAGGAGAAGAGCAAAACCGTAGCTTTCTGGGAAGTGGAAAGAAGAAAAATTACAGACAAAAGACCTATGAGAGAAGTTATTGCAGAATCCAGGGATGAAAATATGAAAAAGACCTATGAAAATATAGTGGAATTACTCAGAAAAATGCAGCTGCAAAAGGATACAAACGAGGCCCTTATAAAACAGTGGCTTGTATTTACCAACCAGATGCTCAGGGCACTCAATCCAGCCAGAAAAGCAGTTACCTACAACGCACTGGGAAAGAGCAGATAGTTTAGCAATGCACAATGCATAATTGAGAGTTAACAATTGATAATGGACAATTAACAGTTAATGATGAAATTTTTAATTCTATTAAAAATTTCTACCTAAAATTGTCAACTGTCAATTGAAAATTGTAAATTGGAAAAAAGGAGTTGATTAAATGCCGGGATTGTTTTCAATATTCAATACAGCAAAGAGCGGGCTTTTTTCGCAGCAGACGGCAATAAATGTGACATCTCACAATATAGCAAATGCAAATACAGACGGGTACTCCAGGCAGAGGGCGGATCTTGTAACCACCCCGCCCTATACCATGCCCAGCATGAACAGTCCAGCTAGCGCAGGACAGCTGGGAACAGGAGTGACGGTGGCCTCTATAGATAGAATAAGGGACATTTTTCTGGACTACCAGGTAAGGGTGCAGATGGGTGTAAGCGGCCAGTATACAGCTAAGGATAAATATCTGACTCAGGTGGAAAATGCCCTGAACGAACCTACGGATACTGGAATTTCCTCGCTTATACAGCAGTTTTTTAGTTCATGGCAGGACCTGTCAGGCTCCACAGAAAATACAAGCACCGTTGCCCAGCAGGCTTATCAGCTGACTAACAGCATAAACAGCACTTATTCACAGCTTACAAGTATCAAGGACAATACAAATACCGAGATAAAAAACCTGGTGGTGGACATAAACGGCATGCTGTCCCAGATATCCAAATTGAACCAGCAGATTAAAGATGTCAAGATATCCGGACAGAACCCCAATGATCTCATGGACAGCAGGGATCTTCTCCTGGATCAATTGAGCAGTGAATTTGGCATAACCATCAACCAGAGATCTCTGGACGGCATTGACGTCACCACCTCAAGCGATGGAGTCGATGGTACAGCACCTATTGGAACTGACGGTAATCCGCTCAATATAGTCCAGTCAGATAATCCAGACAGTTATGATGTAGTCAGTTTTTCTTATATAACCAGCATAACCAGCAAAGGTGCGAAGCTCAGCGACCCTAGCGATCCTAGTAGTGTTATAAAAGATACTGATGGAAATATTATATATGAATATTCAGTTGATTACTATAAAAAAGGTGATACTCTTACGGATAGTAATAAAGTTAACATTACAGTAAATATGACAGAAGATGAGGCAAAGCAACTGGATGAAAGCAGAGTGTTGTGGGCAGATAAAGATGGAATGGCTTATAGTGTTGATAGCAGTGGTAAAATTACTAATAGTACTACTGGTATAGGAGATTTAGTAAAAGATACATCTGTGGATTTCAATCAATTGGCAATTTTCACACCGCCTACGGGCGAGCTAAAGGGCTATATGGCCGTACAGCAGAATGTGGATGATTATCAGGATACGCTGAATAAATTTGCAAAAGCACTAGCCCTTTCAGTAAATGCCATAATAAGTCAGAGCAGCAACTGGGTTGAAGACGGAGACAATACTGGTTCTCAGGAAGGCGGCGTAAACAATTTTTTTGTAAATGCAGATCCTGAAGCTTCAGGTTCCTATACTGAAAAAGACGAAAACAACATAAATGCAGGGAACATAACGGTAAATGTGGCCATCTTGAATGATCCTTCAAAAATAAAAACTGCCACCAAATATGATTCAAAGGGAAATTCCCTCAATGACAGCACCGATGGAAACAGGGCTGCAGCTATAGCCCAGCTGGCGAACAGCCTTATGAATATACAGAGCGTGACATCCACTTCAACTAGAGATGAATTGGTTGAAGACATATTTTCCACAAATGACAAGTTGAACAATGTGTATTCTGTAGGAAGTGTGACAGGAGGTTCCACTCTTAACAACTATTTTAATGATCTGGTGAACAAGGTTGGAATGCATGAGCAGGAAGCAAAAAATCAGGTAAGTAATGAAGCTACCCAGCTCGCCAACTATACCCAGTCAAGGGAATCAGTGTCGGGAGTTTCCATAGATGAGGAGATGACAAATCTCATACAATTCCAGCACTGCTACCAGGCAAATGCAAAGATGATATCGACGATTGATGAACTTCTGGATGTAGTGGTGAATGGACTTAAAAAATAAATTCAATAGTTGAGAGTGGATAGTTGAGAGTGGATAGTTGATGAAGAAATTTTTTAATAAAATTAAAAAATTTCCACCACCACTATTAACTATACACTATATACTTTGCACTATGTACTTTACACTTAATAAAAGGTGGTGTTATTTTTGAGAGTAACAAATAAATTATTGTCAAATAATTTTCTGACGGATATGCAGAGAAATCTTACAAATTTAAGTAAAATTCAGACTCAGATGTCTTCCATGAAGAATTTTTCAAAGCCTTCCGATGATCCAATAAATGTGCAGAGGGCAATGCAGCTTCAAACTTCGATAGATTACAATGCTCAATACGCCGTAAATATAAAAGCTGCCCAGGGATGGATGCAAACTACGGATACAGCTCTTACCCAGATCAATACTGTGCTTACAAAGATAAGAAACAACCTGGAAAAGGGCGGCGGAGATGGAGGCTATACCCAGGATGAAAGGGACAAGATCAACGATGAAGTAAATCAGGAGGTATCGCAGATTGCACAGCTTTTAAATACAAACTTCAAGGGAGAGTATGTATTCGGGGGCACTGCAGGCCTTTCAAAACCCGTAAGTACTTCAACTTATGATATAACCCGCAGCGCAACAGATGTATATAAAGATTGTGTCAAAATAGATTATTCAGATAAAGACGGAAATACGGTGAATTATCTTCCTGATGTAGTTTCAGATGGATTTGATATAAATAATTGGATTTCCAGTATTGATTCAACTGTTGATAGTACTGGTATTACAAAGTCTGTTTCTGATTTGCCTAGTAATGTAAAGTTTACTGTTGATGGGACAACATATAATTTAGATTTGAGTAGTTTAGATTTGAGCGGTGCTACGGCAGCAGCTGATGTAATTAATACCTTAGATGCTGATACTACTGGTCTTAAAGATAAAATTGAGATTGATGATAATGGTGATGGTACTGTAACATTCAAAGCAAAGAATATTGATGATAGTATAAAAACTAATATTGTTGGTAAAACTATAAGCTTTGATTTTAATAGTAATACTTATAAAATAGCTATAGACCCTGCTGATTCAAATATAGATGATGTGGTAAAGGATCTGAATACCCAAATACAAAATATTACTGGATTGAAGGATAAAATAAATGTTGTAAAAACCAATGATGGAAATATAAAATTTTTGGCTGTAGGCAGTGATAATATTAAAATAAGTGGTACTACTGTTGTAGATGATTTGGCAGGGGCAGTTGATAAGCAGCTTTCCAGTATGGATCTGGAAAACATAGGAGCTTCCAAAAATATAGAGGTTTCTCAGGGAGTTGTGCTGGATTACAATGTCACAGCAGTGGATGTGATGAAATATGGTTCCGGGGATAATGATGATATAAGACTTTTGATGGACAGGATAGAACACCATCTGGCAGGTCAGGTTGAGCAGACGGATGATGATGGGAATATTCAGAAGGATTTAGATGGAAATATAATTTATGTGAACGATGAAGAAAAAGCTAAGGAAAGACTGATCAATGAAGATCTTATAGATATAGATGCTGCATCGAAGCAGGTGCTCAAGGTGGATTCTCAGATAGGTGCCAAGGAAAAGAGAATGGATGGATTATCGGATCAAAACTCTTCTTCTAAAGTGGACATGACTGATATACTCTCGAAAACAGAGGATATAGATATAACGCAAAAAACCATAGAATATGCCACTATGATAACAATCTATCAGGCATGCCTTCAGACTGGAGGAAGGATAATACAGCCTACGCTTATGGATTATATCAGTTAAAAGATGATAGTTAATAGTTAAAGGTGAATGAAGAAATTTTCTAATAAAATTAAAAAATTTCCACATTTACTATATACTTTAGATTACACTATACACTTTTGACTAAATAAAGGATGATAATATGGAATTAAAGACAAAGTATCACGGTGTAAGACATTATGATGAAAAAGATATAATAACCTTTAAAAAGGGTATTCCCGGGTTGGAGCATTTAAAAAAATACATCATATTTCCTGCAGAAGAAAATGAAATGTTTTATGTACTCCAGTCCATAGAGGATTTAGCCATAGGACTTATTCTCGTTTCACCGTTTAATATATTAAGAGATTATGAATTCAAATTAGGCGAGGATAAAAAGAAAGAATTGGGCATAAGCAGTCATGAGGATATACTGGTTTTGAATACAGTGACTCTCGGTTCGAAAGTAGAAAATATAACCGTAAATCTGAAAGCTCCGCTGGTTATAAATATAAATAAAAAAATTGGGGAACAAATAATACTGGATAATTCAGATTATCCCATAAAATACCCACTTTTTGAGGAGGGAGCATGATTGCTGGTTATAAGCAGAAAAAAGGGAGAATCCTTTTTAATTGGTGATAATATAGAAGTAACTGTTTCAAAAATAGAGGAAGGTACAGTGAAGCTTTCTATATCCGCACCTAAAAATGTAACTATACTTAGAAAAGAACTGTATGATGAGGTAAAAAAGGAAAATAGGGATGCAGCAGCTTCAGATATGAATCTGCTTAAAAAATTAAAAAAATAAATTCAGGTGCAAAATAAATAAAGAGGTGTTTAGCATGGAAGTTACAGGTATGGGTCAAGGAGGACAGCTGCCTTTAAAATTAAGCACAGGTACATCTGGAACAACTGCCGGAGTTTACAATAATGAAGTTTCAGAACTTCTGCAGAATAGGACAGTACAAAAGGTCAATCAGGAAAATATAACTGTAAAAAATGCGAAGGATGCAGCAGATGAAGCAAATAAAATAATGAATGAAAATCAGACTCATCTAAAATTTGAAATCTACGGTAGATTCAAGGATATTGTAGTACAAGTGCTTGATGATGACACCAACGAAGTTATAAAGGAAGTACCACCTAAAAAAATACTGGATATGGTTGAGAAGTTTTGTGAAATGTCAGGATTTTTTATGGACGAAAAAGCTTAATTCAATACACAATTTACAATGCACAGTGTACAATTGACGAAGGAATTTTTAATTTCATTAAAAATTCCAACCTGAATTGTGAATTGTGAACTGACAATTGTGAATTGAAAAAGGGGGTGTTGTTATGGAATTCAAGTTAAATAAGATAGACCCTGAAGTGAGGCGTAGAGTAAAGGAAACTACCAGTGCCGATAAAGTCCATAATAAAAGAAAGATATTTATAGACAATAATAACAAGAATAAAGGGAAAAAAGAGCAGGGAAATTTTGAAACAGAACTTGGAAAATATAAGCAGGGAAAAAACAAAAAGAAAATAGTAGTAAAGGCTACCAGGGTGGAAGAAGTAAAAGTCGATGCCTTTAGAGAGGAAAAAAATTCAACTTCAAAAGTGGACAACAGGGGAAGTATTATAGATGTAAAGAAGTGAATAGTTTTAAGAGTTAATAGTTAAGAGTTAAGAGTGAATAGTCAATGAAGAAATTTTTTAACGGAGTTAAAAAATTTCCATTTATACTATATACTTTTCACTCTGCACTATTAATTAAAGAAGGAGGGAATTAGCATGTATACTGCTAATGCTTATAATACCTATAAAACCAACAGTGTAAATTTTGCTTCCAAGGATCAGCTGCTTCTGATGCTGGTGGATGGAGGAGCTAAATTTGCGAAAATAGGCAAGCAGGCAATAATGGATAAAGATGTTAAGAAAGCACACGAGAATATAGTTAAAGCTGAAAATGTATTTTATGAACTGATGTCAACGCTTGATGTGAAAAAGGCAGGAAACTGGGGACAGTCCCTCATGGCCGTATATGACTTCATAGTTAGAAAACTTACGGATGCCAATATAAAAAAAGATGCAGCAATAATGGATGAGGTAATTCCAATTATAGAAAATGTAAAGGACACATGGGAGCAAGCTTACAAGGTTTCAAAGAAAGTGAAGAGTGAATAGTTAAGAGTATATAGTGATGGAAGATTTTCGTCAGCGGCCGAAAATCCTCAATAACTTTACACTATCAATTCTCAACTCTTAACTCAATAAAGGAGGTATGAAAATGGCAGACAGTACAAGCAGCAGCATGCCTGTGGGTGCAACAGGTGCAGGCGGCGGAAACATGCTCAGGATTACAGGACTGAATACAGGTCTTGACATAGATGCAATGGTAAAGAAGATGCTGACGGCAGATCAGACAAAAGTAGATCAGGCAAAGCAGCAGCAGCAGCTCATACAGTGGAGACAGGAAGCCTATCAGAGCATAATAAAGGATGTAAAAGATTTACAAAGCACCTACTTTGATTTAACAAAAAGCACAAGTTATCTACTGTCTTCAAATGCATACAACAATATGGTGGCAGCGAGTTCTGATGCTACTACAGTAAGTGCAAAGGCAGGGACCAATGCGACAGCTGGAAATTATAAGATATCAGTGAGTCAGATTGCAGAAAATGCAGGTATAAGCAGTCTCAATTCTATAGGCAGTCAAGTTAAGCTGAACACTGTAGAGGGTTGGAGCGGAAAAACAATAACTTTTAATGACGGAACTGCTATTTTGGATTTGTCAGGGTTTACAGGAACGACAGGGGCTGAATTAACTTCATATATTAACAACCAGATAAGTCAAAATTCAGATTTGAACGGAAAGTTGTCCACTTCATATGTAAAAGATCAAAATGGCAGTGAATATATAAAATTTACACCTTTATCTGATACTGAGATTAAAATAACAGATGACGGCGGTATAAGTGATTTAAATAATTTGGTTGGCAAGGGTATAGTATCAACTTCCGCAGATACAAAACTCACTTCACTTGGATCAGGACTTGATGGAAAAATTGTAATGAATTTAAAGTATAATGGAAAGGAAGTATCTGTTTCTTTAGATAATAGTTCTACAGGCAAAAACGGATCTGCTACAGTGAATGATCTGATTACAGCTGTTAAAAATGCCACGGGAGGAGCTGTAACAGGCAGTTTTGATGATATGACAGGCAAGTTTACCTTGCAGACTGCGTCTACGGGAAGTACGTCAAGTCTGCAGATCGAAACGGATATGTCAAATCCTACGGAAGACAATCCATCACAGGGAACAACTACGGCTGAGTTATTGAGTGTTCTTGGGCTGGATACATCAATGAAAAATGGAAGTGATGCTGTTGTTACAATTACAGAACCAGGTTCAAGCTCCGGTACGACTTTAACCCAATCTTCCAATAACTTTACTGTAAATGGTGTTACCTACAGTATAACAGGGACAATTGCAGCAGATAGTCCTGTAAATATATCGGTAACTCAGGATACATCAAAAGCACATGATCTCATTACAAACTTTATCGACAAGTACAATAATCTAATTGGAGAAATACAGGACAAGCTCAGTGAGAAAAAAGATTATGACTATTCGCCTCTTACAGATGCGCAGAAAGAGGAAATGAGTGATACAGATATAACCAACTGGGAGAACAAGGCCAAGGAAGGCATACTCAGGAATGATGACAATTTGGAACAGCTTTTGAATGATCTTACAAGTGCCTTTAATACTCCTGTTAAGGACAGCAGTGGAAACAGTGTATCCACAATTTATTTTGGAAGCATAGGTGACAATGCATTGGGAATTGACACTTCTGATGATTATACCCAGGGAGGAAAGCTCACCGTTACAGATGATCAGCAGTTCACAGATGCACTTACAAATCATGCAGATGAAATAATGAAGCTCTTTACCACTACTTCCAATAGTACAGATGCTACTGACAAATTCAATCAGTCAGGAATATTCCAGAGAATAAGTGACATAATAGACAAGAATGTGGGAGTAATAGGAACTACGCTGAACAGCGGTACACTTACAAAGTATGCCAATCTACAGGACGATTATACTGTAATGGGAGGCGGTGGAACAGGCACTCTCCCAGATCAGATATATCAGCAGCAGCTTCTCATAAATACACTGACGGATAGAATGAATGATGACCAGACAAAATACTATAATCAGTTCACACAGCTTGAAACTGCCATGGAGCAGCTCAATGCACAGCAGTCTACACTTTCAATGTACTTGAGCTAAAGCTTAGTTAATAGTTAAGAGTATATAGTGTATAGTAAATGAAAAAATTTTTTAATGAAATCAAAAAATTTCAACCATAACTATATACTATCAACTTTATACTCTTAACTAAAGGAAAGGGATGCTGACATGAAAAGAACTGTCGAAGAGATATTGAATGATTATAAGAAATGCACGGAAGATATTGTGAATGCCCTTAAAAAAGATGATTTTGATTATCTTCAGGATAAAATAAAAATAAGGCAGTGTATTTTAAATGAACTCATTTCTGATAATCACATAAAAGTTGAGTCCAAAAAAGTTTATAAGGAGCTAAATATAAGTGAAATTGAAAATGAAGCAGGCAGGCTCATGAAAGAAAAAGCTTTATTTATAAAAGGAAAACTCAATAACATATCCAGAAACAAAACTGCCAGCAGTGCCTATGGCAATGTTGGAAGCGGGGCAAAAATATTCAGTAAAAAAATTTAAAAGACTATAAAGGCCTGTAAGGGGAAGCCGATAATTGAACTAGAACGATAGAAAAAGTTAAAAGTTTATGAGAATAGTTGAAAGTTGAGAGTTAAGAATTGAAATTGAATGAAGAAATTTTTTAACAGAGTTAAAAAATTTCAACCTTAACTATATACTATTGACTCCACACTCTTAACTAAAAGAATCACTAAAATGAATTCAACTGATTAAATAATAGCTGGTGTGCCAATAATTCTAAATACAATTATTATTTAGGAGGTTGAAGAGTTGAAGGAAAGTCTGGTTTACAACAAAGCTTTTAAGTTTTCTGTAAGCATAGTTGAATTATATAAGTATCTGTCACAGGAAAAAAGGGAGTATGTTCTTTCAAAACAGCTTTTAAGATCAGGAACCAGTATTGGAGCGAATATTAGAGAGAGTTTATTTTCACAGAGCAAAAGAGATTTTTTATGGAAAATGAATATTTCTTTAAAAGAATGTTCTGAGACCCTATATTGGTTAGAATTATTAACTGCAACTAATTATATTGATATTTCAAAGTATGAATTTTTAATAGAGAATTGTACTGAACTGAATAAGATGTTAGTTGCAATTGTGAAAACTACAAAGAAGCAGCTTAATATAAGTTAATAATCAAGAGTTAAAAATGAAAAGTAAATGAAGGAATTTTTTAATGAAATTAAAAAATTCCAACCATAATTCTCCACTATTAATTCTCCACTCTTAACTAAATAAATCTGTTAGTACTCTTCAGTTAAGCTTATAACTGTCAAATCAGTTGTAACTTAAAAGAAGTAACTATAAATAAAGTGGACAAGGATGTCCAGTACAAAAATCAAGGAGGAATAAAAATGATAATCAATCACAATCTTATGGCAAACAATGCCTTGAGAAACATGAACATCAATTCAAATAATGCTTCAAAGGCAATGGAAAAACTTTCTTCAGGACTTAGAATAAACAGGGCAGGAGACGATGCAGCAGGTCTTGCAATCTCCGAAAAAATGAGAGGACAGATAAATGGATTAAATCAGGCATCTTCCAATGCTCAGGATGGTATCTCCATGGTTCAGACAGCTGAGGGTGCATTAAATGAAACTCACAGCATACTTCAGAGAATGAGGACACTTGCAAACCAGGCAGCCAATGGTACAAATACTGATGCCGACAGATCATCAATCCAGGATGAAATAAACCAATTGACTTCTGAAATCAACAGAATAGGAAATACAACAGAATTCAATACCCAGAAGCTTTTAAATGGCGGCATTGGAAACACTGATGGACAGAAGATAACTCAGGCAACAAGTGCAGCAATAACTGTTGGGTTTACGACAGGTGCTGCAGTAGCATTTAGCGGGAAAATACAGGTAGATAATGTAACGTTTGATTTAAGTAGTGTATCGCTTGCGAGTGGTGCTAATACAATAGCTGCAATAAATGCATTAAATAATGTTACATCAGGTGGTACTAAATTATCTGATTTAGTTGATATTACGGATGATGGAGCTGCTATCAAATTTACAGATAAGTCTAGTGGAACATCAAGCAAAATTGATATTAATGTCGATGCGGCTGGAGGTTTAACTGCTGCTGATACTATTGCAAGTGGAGATCCAACTACAATCGAGAGAGCTGGACTGGAAGCGACTAATGCTTTAACAGATGCTAATACAACTATAGCAAAGGGCTCTACAATAAAGGTTACTGTTGGATCTGACAGTGCAGTTGAAGTAAGCCTGAACGACGGAACAGAAGATAAGGTTTATGATACAAGTAATACTGATGCAAATGTAGCAAAAGCTGCAATGGATGATGTTATAAAAGACTTGAATGCATCACTTCAGAAGGCAGGACTTTCAGACAAGGTAGAAGCTTCACTTTCAAGTGATAACAAAGTTCAGTTTATATCAAAAGATGGTGTTGACATAAGTGTTGCAAATGGTACAGGGACTCCAATAACTGCATTAGGTACTGGTTTAGATACTGTTAAGAATGTAGAACAAGTTGTAGGAGCTGGAGCTGAAGGAACTGGATTTACCACTACATTCCAGATAGGTGCTAATAAAGGACAATCCATGACACTTAATATAGCTGATATGAGATCAGCAGCTATTGGAATCACTGGAAATGCAGGACAATCTGGATTTACAAGTACAAATACAGTAACTAATGGAACTACTGATGTTAAGCAGGAAGCAGCCTTGAACGTACTGACAAAAGAAGATGCTTCAAATGCCATCGACGTTATTGATAAAGCTACAGCTACGGTATCTGCTACAAGAGGTCAGCTTGGTGCGGTACAAAACAGACTGGAACATACTATAAATAATCTGGGAGTTTCTTCAGAAAACTTGACTTCTGCTGAATCCAGAATCAGAGATGTAGATATGGCAGCAGAGATGTCCGAGTACTCCAAGAACAATATTCTTTCCCAGGCTGCTCAGGCAATGCTGGCTCAGGCAAATACTCAACCACAGCAGGTTCTTCAATTGCTTAGATAAAGCGGGGTCTGACCCCAATACAAAAATTGGAAATTTGAATTTTGGTTAAGTATTTATAGGGTCTCTTGGAGAGTGATCTTCAAGTATATTGGGTGAATTGCTGGAACTTCCTTAAGCTGTTTCCCTAAAGCAAAGTCCGAAAGGACAGGTGTGACAGGCTGAAAAGCAAACAGATTGGATAATCAGCAGCCAAGCTCCTGGGCCGAAAGGCTGGAGAAGGTTCAACGACTAGGACGGACGGGCTAAGCATTTTTATAGTTGAGAGTTGAAAGTGAAAAGTTAAGAGTAAAGGGAGGTTTTCGACGGCAGCCGAAAATCCATCAAAATTATTCATTATATACTTTTAACTTGAATAAAGTGTATGCCTATGAGGTCTGTAGGGAAGAGGCTTCCTGAAGTGCCCGACCCCATAAATTAGTTGAGAGTTGAAAGTGGATAGTTAAGAGTGAAGGAAGAAATTTAGTAAACTGAATTTCAGGTGTAATTAAACTATTGATTTTTAAGTTATAACTTTTAACTGAAAAGATGGGTGAAGATATAGTCTGGCAGTGATTGAAAGGTCATTGGTGAAACGCAAGCAAATCAACAGCCTCAACAGGTTCTTCAGTTATTGAGATAAGTAGAGAACCGGATTTAACAATATTAAATCTGTGTGAATCGCTTACTCCACCGATGGTAGAAGGCGGAGGTTCCTTTAAAAGAAGAACTTGAAGTAAGAATAAAAAGTTTTAATAAGTAATTGTTTTATGAATTAAGAGAGGACTAATCTATGCGATTGGTTCTCTCTTTTAAAATTACTACATTTTATAGCCACAATTGCAACAGACAATACACAGCTTAGGGCTAAGAAAACAAAAGCCTTAGAGTTATGCTCAAAACTACTCATATATCTAATAGGAGTGATGGAATGTGTTGGTAACACAAAAAATTTTTTCAATTTATAAACTTGCCATTATCGAAGCAATAGCAAGTTTTGGAGACAAAGAGGGAAGCTTTTCTAAAGAGATAGCTCAATACTATAATCAGTATTGTAAATGCAATACAATTAGAAGAAAAGAAATCGTCATAGAATATGAACCTCATTTTAAACATTTCATTGGTATTTTTAGGATACAAAGAGGGTTACCTGTTATAAAAAGATACAATTTTATTGAGTTCATTCTAGAGGAATATTTAAAAGAACTTAATAAAGCATATACACCAGGTAATATTGAAAATTATGCAAAAATTGCAAAAAGTAATGGCTATACTAGAGGAGTTCAAATATCATGTTTTTCCAAAATTGCTTTTATATTTAGACCTTCAATATATTTTCCATATGATAGTAGAGCAAGAAATACTCTTAATAGATACATAAATGAAAAGAAACTATATTTTAATATTGAAAAAAACTATATTAATTATATGAAAGTTGTAGATATGATTTTTAATGAACTTTTAAAAGAATATAATTTTTTCCCTTTAATAAAATCAAAAGATTATATTAAGGAATTGAGAATAAACCGAAAGAAATTTGATAATAGGTATAATAATTTTCTTAAAAACTGTGATATTTTAGCAATAGATGATATTGATAGATTTATTTTAAGAAGAGCACTTGATAAATCTTTAATGATAATTGGTGGGCTTAATTTTAATAATTTAGCAGCTGTCAAAGAAGGAATATTGGAGAGTTTAGATAAATAAATTATTTAAAAAGTAAAAGTATTATATTATACTGACATAAGAGCAGTAAAAAAGGAGAACTGATTATTCAGTTATAATCTCGTAAATATCAGAAAAGCTAAAGGATTACTATACAGGAAGCCAACGAAGAAAAGAAAGTAAAATAGAAGGTAAAATATGTTCAATACTTAAAGAAATCATATTATTATACGATAACTAAACATGATGTATTGAAAATTGATATGAAATTTATATCAATTTTGGGAGGATGGATAGCATGAAACTCAGTATATGTATGATGGTTAAAGATGAAGAAAAAAATTTACCCAGGTGTCTGGAGAGTTTAAAACCTATTTTAACGGGTTTGGATTCCGAGCTTATAATCGTAGATACAGGTTCCAGTGATGATACCGTAAAGGTAGCTCAAAAATATACAGACAAGATTTATTTCCATAGATGGGACAATGACTTTTCTGGTATGAGAAATGTGACTATCAGTTATGCCAAAGGTGAATGGATATTTATAATCGATGCCGATGAATCTGTAGAAGACTGCAGTGAAATTTTGGTATTCTTGAATTCAAAGTATACAGATAAATACAACTGCTGTAATTTATCTGTAAAAAGCATAACAGATGAAGAAAAGCAGGATTATGTCCTATCTACATCCCCTAGAATTTTTAGAAATGATGGATACTTTCATTATGAAGGAAAGGTACATAATGAACCGGTGTTTAGAAGTCCTGTTTTAACCTTGGGTACTGTATTGGTTCATACAGGATACATATCTACGGACAAAGAACTTATGAATAGAAAATTTGAGAGAACCAGCTGTATATTGAAAAGAGAATTGGAAAAGAATCCTGAAAATATTTATTATGCATATCAGCTTTCTGTATCATATTCAATGCACAAGGATTTCAAAAAAGCTCTGGAACAAATAGAAAGGGCTTATGAAATATTCTCAAGAAAACAGCTGAAAAAGGCAGATTATATATATTTGTATTATCAACTTGTAGTATGCAATCTGGAATCAGGTGAAGTGAAGAATTATAAGAAAGCGGAAAAGTATTGTATTGAAGGTATTAAAATTGAAGATCAACATATAGATTTGTATTTTTGCCTTGCAAAAGTATATATGCTTATGAATAAGTATGAAAAAGCTATAGAAGAGTATTTAAAGTATTTTGAACTTGTGGATGATTATGATAATCTGAGAATAAGATACAATGGACTTGTCGAAATATATTCAATAAATAGGAAGGACGAAGGTTATTACGATATTGCAGCTGCTTATTTCAAGTTATGCGATTATTCCAATTGCATAAAATATGCAAACAAAATCAATTCAGAAAAATATCTGAAAAGAATAAGTCAATTTTCTGTACAATCATTTTTTAAGGAAACTGATTTTGTGGGATTAAGGGAACTATATAAAAAAGTACTTGATATCTCAGATAAGAATTTTACTCTGGATTTCTTAAATGTGATTGAAAATAATCTGATAAATCTGGATAGAAGAGATTATTTGACCTACTTGAAATATTTTTCTCAGTACAATGATACATATTGTTTTTTAAATAAAATAAGAAAGATGTACGAGAATGGGCAACATAATTATGGTAGCATGATAACTCAATTTGCAAATGACTTTTCACTTTCCGATCAGCCAAATTATTTTGGAGACTTTGTTTATTTTATGATGAAGTCGTCAGGAAACATATATGGTATATTGTCGAAAGTTTCTATGAATAAAGTAGAAGAATTTATTGTATATGTGGCAAATAAATATGATGATTTTTCAGACACCGTATATGATTATGTTATTAAAAATACAGGCAGTGATTTCAAGGTTATCAGGATAAATAGATTATTAGAAAGATTTATTCTTGTTCTGGATAAACTTGACCAGAAACAATATAGGGTTCTATTTCAGGATTATATAGGCTGTGGAATCAACTATGTATCTATGATTTACAGCAACCAGCTTTTGGGGAATGAAATGATCTATGATGTAAAGAGCGATGAAGATGTCTTTTTTATATTTATGAATAAGGCAGATGAAGTTAAAGATTATGATGAAAAAGAATATATAATATATCTAAGGAAAGCACTGGCAGCATATCCGTTTATGAAAAAGGGAATAGAAATGCTTTTAGGAGATTTTGAAAAAAAATTCAACAAGAAAAATGACGAGCTTGAAAGTTATAAGTTAAAGGTTAAAAACACTATAAAGGCATTGATAGATAATGATAAACTAAATGAGGCAGATCGAATTATCGATGAATATGAGCAGATAGTTAAAGATGATCTGGAAATAGTGCTGTTCAAATCCAAAATATCGTTAAGAAGGCTTAATAAGGTAAATACAAACTATAAAATGTAAATTTTTAAAGGTGGATGGATTGTATGCAGAATGATATTGATTCAGTAAAGAAACAATTAAAGGGAAATATACAGCAGCTCATTGACAATGGCAGTTTGAATGAGGCCAGGCAACTTATAGAACAATACAAAAGTATAGCCAGGGATGATGCAGAAGCCTATTCTATGGATTCTGTTATTCTTATAATGGAAGGAAAGCTTCAGGAAGCGGAGAAAGTGCTTAAAGAGGGGCTTAACGTAAATGAAAAGAGTTTTGACCTAAATTATAATTTGGGATATGTGTATGAGCAGGCTGAGAAATTTAATTTGGCAATTGAATATTATGAGAAAGCAAATAGCAGCTGTAATGATGAAAAATTGAAGGAACAGGTAAACAGCACAATTGATTTGATAAAGAAAAAACATCCGGAAGCAAATGCCATTTCCAGGTTGAAGCTTGTATTTTTTGTAAAGCAGGGAATGGACAGTTTTCTAGGTGATATTATAGATGGATTATCCGATGAGTATGTAGTTAAGAAGGTCATTGTTAATGATTATAAGCAAATAGACGAGGGCATGGCATGGGCCAATATATGCTGGTTTGAGTGGTGTGATGAACTTGTTATATATGGCAGTAAATTGCCTTTGGCTAGAGAGAAGAAAATAATATGCAGAATTCATGGATATGAAGTATATTGTGATTTGATTTTAAAGACAAATTGGGGAAATGTTGATGACTTAATTATTGTAGCTCCACATATTAGAAGAATATTTGAAAAAAATACGAAAAATATATATAAAGGGAAATTAAGAATACATACGATATTTTGTGGAATTAATTTAAATAAATATCCTTTGAATGTGAAAAAGAAAGGTTATAATTTGGGGTACTTAGGGTATATAAATTTTAAGAAAAATATACCATTAACTCTTGACATATTTAAAACATTATATGATATTAATCCAAAGTATAAGCTGTATATAGCGGGTCGGTTTCAAGATAGGAGAACATTAGCATATTTTCAGTATTTTATAAAGGAATATAAACTTGATAAAAGCATAGTTTTTGACGGATGGCAGAGTGAAAAGCAAAAGATTGAGTGGTTAAAAAAAATAGATTATATGGTTATATCAAGTATTGATGAAGGATTATGTTTTGCTGCAGCAGAGGCTATGGCAAGTGGAATAAAGCCTATACTTCATAATTGTGAAGGATTGAAAGATCATTATAATAAGAGATATATATTTAATTCATTAGATGAAGCTATAGATATGATAATGTCTGAAAATTATAATTCAAAAGAGTATAGAAAGTTTATTGAAAAAAACTATTCTTTGAATAAAGAAATAAGAAAAGTAAAACAGATAATTAAAAATGAAATAATTGATAATAAATTAGATGAACAAAAATTTGATTATAAAGAGTATTGGAATAATAGATTGAATAGCAAGTTTGATATAGAAGGTGTAGGATATATAGGATTGGGTAAAGAATATAATGAATATCTTTATAAAGCTAGATTCTATTCATTAGATAAGATAATTAAAAAATTATTTAAAAATTTAAAATCAGTATTTGAAATAGGTCCAGGTATAGGATTATTTACAAAATATTTTGCAACAAATGGAATAAGTAATTATTATTCCATTGATATATCAAAAAAATCAATTGATGTATTATCATCGAAATATAAGAATTTTAATTTTATACAAGGTGATGTAAGTGATATCCAAAATTACCCTGAAAAAAATAAATATGATTTGGTTTTTGGTGCAGATGTACTTTTGCATTTAACTGATGAAGATAAGTTTAGGTTTACATTAAAAAATATAAGTAATATATTAAGCGATAATGGTTATATGATTATTTATGATGCTATAAGTAAAGGCGAAGTAGAAAATGTATCACCACATGTTAGAATTAGAGATATTGAATATATTGAAAATTTATTCAATGAAAATGGTATGAAAATAATTTCAACTATTCCCATATATTTTTTTGTTAGTAATCCATTTGACATTAATGAATTGCGAAATGAATCGTTAAAATCTATTGACATTTTTAATTCAATATGCAGATATTTTAGTAAAGAGTATTGTAATGTAAAGGAAGATATGAAAATTATATTAGAATATATATATTATATTGATAAATTATGTTTAGCGAAATATAAGCATGGGTTATCAGAAAAACTAATAATTGTAAAAAAGAAGCAAAATAAAATGGATGTAAATATTAATGTTGACGATATATGGAATAAACGTGATATAGAGAATAATATTAATTTGATTTTACGAAAAATTGAGGTAAATAAAAGATTTTATATTGATAGGCAATTGATACATTTACAACAAAAAATTAATAATCTAGTTTTTCCCAATTATGATATAAAAGAAGTTTATGAGAAAATTAATCTATTTAATAGCTATGAAATAGAGTTTGCTGATAAATGTGATCTTAATAATTCTAGAATTGTTATGGGGAAAAAAGAAAAGCTTAATGAAAAGTATGAGCTTATAGAATTTATCTTAGCTTGTGATAAAATACAATTAATAATTACTGGAATAATTTATGATAATGAAAAAGAGGAAATAGTTTTACCTGATTATTTAAATTTTTCGAGAAATAAGGACAAATTAATTAAAATGATTAAAAATATAATTTATAGCGATATAAAATACAATAGTAGGGGTATAGCAGGATTTATTAACGATAAAAAAATAATTGATGATATAAAGAAAAATCAATTGGCTTATAATTGGGAAAGAGGAATACCAGCTACTCAATTTATGCCGTTGATGGGATATATGAATGTTATTGAAAGGTATAGGTTGGCGTTTAATTCCATAAAAGAGTCAGACCTTGTTTTAGAGGCTGCTTGTGGGTTTGGATATGGTGCAGCATATATTTCAAAGAACTGCAAGCATGTAGAAGCGTTGGATCTAGCTGAAGAAAATATTTCGTTTGGCCAAAAAACATATAACTTTAACAATATTAATTGGGTTATTGGAGATGTGACAAAGCTGCCTTATACCAACGAATGTTTTGATGTGTATATTTCATTTGAAACATTAGAACATTTACCGTTAAATTTGATAGAGAAATATTTTTCAGAAGCTATTAGAGTTTTAAAAAATAAAGGTAAAATGATTATATCTACTCCAAATAAAGCTGTTAGGGAAAGCATTAATAATCCTTTTCATATTAAAGAGTATAATTTCTTGGAATTTGATAAATTACTATATAAATATTTTTCTAATGTACAATATTATTCTATAGTAAATAATAGATTAACTAAAGGTATGAACTTAGCCGCATATAATATGATGGCTGTGTGTGAGAAAAATAGCGAAAGATAAATAAATCCATAAGTTTATGAGGGTGTGAGAGGGTTATATGAATGTGTTTCCTAAAATTAGATTAAATGAAGAATAATGTTATATGGAAAAATTAAATTATAAACTTAATAGTCTGGTGGCACAGATTAAGGCTCTAGATCAAGAGAACAGGAGAAATTGAAATTGCATTTAAATCCTGCCGAGAGTGTGAAGCTTTTTCTGTAAATTAGCTTTCTATGATAATTATTAAAGGCGGATATCAGTAAAATGAAATACTGCCTTATTTTTTAATATACAGTGTAAAAACATGTATGCCAAAAAAACCTATTTGCAGGCGCTTTTTTCGATGGTTCTATTTTTATTCAGGAAGTCTTCCCTCATACATTATAGACAGCTCACCATGTACCTTCCCCCAGTTTCTAAGGACCGATGTCCATTTTTTAGTGGCCTCAGAAGTTGCAAGATACAAGGCCTTAAGAAGTGCTGTATCACTTGAAAATACACTTCGCTGGCTGTTAAGCCTGCGGATATGTACTATTAAGACTTTCTATGGCATTTGNATGAAACAAAATTAACAAATTGTTTCATTAAATATATGGAGGTAGTCAAAATGATTAAATCTTATAAATCTATCTTTAATAGCAATAATATTAATACTTTATTAAAAAATATAGGAGACTGTTTTAATTGTGATACAATATCAATACTTAATTTTAACATAGATAAAAATTTTGTTACATTGGATAAAATTTTAGACATTAAAAATAATCCTTTTAAAGCTCTACCTAAATTGTCAAAAATAAATATAACTAATTTTGGCAAAAGCAAATTAAAACTATTATTTTACAATAAGGAGATAATTTTTGTAAAAAACAATTGTACAACAAATTTTCCCATTATTTTAGAAAATGCAGAAGAGGAATTACTTATACCTATAAAAAGTAAAAATAATTTAACAACATTCATATACATGTGTTCACTAGATACAAATGATAACCACATTAATATCGATTTTATTAATAATGACAATTTCAAATATCTTTTATACTCAATTATAAATACATATGAGATGTATTTTCTATCCCATGAAAAAAACGAGCTTATATTTGAACTTATTTATATAATGACTGAAATACTCAAAGAAAAAGAGCCTCTTATGGTTTTTCACCCATATAACGTAGCTGATATTTCAAAGAAAATAGCTATACAATTAAAATTAAACTATAGTTCAATAGATAAAATTTATCTCGCAGGATTACTGCATGACATGGGAAAATTATGTATAAATAAAAATATCTTAAATAAAACAGATAACCTCACGGAAAATGAATATATAATATTAAAAGAGCATAGTATATACGGCTACAATCTATTAAAAAATATATATTATGACATAGCGGTATATATTAAATACCATCATGAAAAAATAGATGGGACTGGATACCCTGATAACTTGAAAGGCGATGAAATTCCTTTAGAAAGTAAAATAATTTCTGTTGCAGATGCCATAGATGCAATGTATGCAGCCAGAAGTTACAATACTTCTAAAAGTTTAGACTCTTTAGTTACAGAGCTTCTCCATTCCGCTGATAAAAAGTTCGATAGTACAGTTGTAGATGCGGCAATAAAAGTAATAATAAAGTCTAAAAACAATAGCATATATAAATTAGATAATAAAGTCGAATGGAGTACTCTTACAATAAAAACCTCAAAAGCATCATACTCAATAGACGGAATTCTAAGAAAAACAGATTCAGAATATATATTTAAATCTAATGAATTTATTTTTTTAAATGATATAAACATTGCCGATATACAATGTATGCATTTATATATATGTAAAAATACAATCGATATTTATCAATATAAAATTGCTTTTAATTTCTTCAAAGAAAATACTTTACATATAAAAGAAATTCATCAAATTGAGTTTAACAACTACTTTAATCTATCATGGAATTTACAGGGAGAACTTATATTTTGTAAATTTCCTATTAGTAGTATTGCAATATTTAAACTTGGAGGTGATTCTCTAATGTTCTACTGTCATATTAATATAAAGGAATCTTTAACTAAACAATTTTTCAATATAAAAATTAATTTTGAGAATGATGACGAACTAATTGTTTCAGGTGCATTAATCCAGCTATTTAAATCAGGTTCAAACTATTATTATGAACTAAAATATGTAAATATACTTGAAACTGTAAGGGAAGAAATATTTTCAAGAATTTTTAAAAAACAAGCAGAACTGAATATCGGCTTTAAATGGTAATTAAAAATTCTAAAATAAATTAGAAAGGTGAGTTATGATGGATTGTTTCGATTTGCTTTTTAAAGATATATATAAAAACGCGGTAGTATTATTAAATAAATATAATACCAAATTTTTTTATGATAAAAGAGTATTCAATGAACTTGTACAAACTTTTGATAATGAAAAAATAGAGTAGTATAGATAACTTTCCTGACATCCGTTGAAAACTTGAATATAGGGCTTATGGCATCCCAGTTTTTTGACCAGCTGTTCATTGTTCCCGGATATTTATCCTGCCATTTTTCAGCTACTACTTCCATATTCCTATGACCTATTTCTTCTGACGGGGCCTGATATATGGTCTTTAAGTCTGAGGCAAAGGCTTTTTTGTCTTTATATGACACATACTTCAATGTATTACGTATCTGATGTACAATGCACCTCTTGTATTCTGTTTTTGGAAATGCCGTAGATATTGATTCCTTTATACCAGAAAGCCCGTCAGCACAGAGAATAAGTATGTCTTTTACACCCCTGTTCTTGAGTTCGTTTAGGACACTGAGCCAGTATTTACTGCTTTCATTTTCGCCAATCTGGATAGACAGAACTTCTTTCTTTCCTTCATCATTGATACCGAGAATGATATATGCGGCAAGTTTTCGTATTATACCATTATCTC
>NZ_JBHMIY010000018.1:0-75821 GCF_042436595.1 Clostridium sp. MT-14 | reverse complement strand
ATATATCCTATTTATGAAAATTTATCTTTTAGCACAACAGGTTAAATTATATCATAAAAATCGCTCATTGTAGACTATAGTATGCAGACAAATTGCAACATTTTTTTTAGAATTATATTTAAGAGGTGGTTTACGTGACATTAGAAAATGCACTTGCTATAACTTTAAAAAACCGCAGAATAAAATGTGGATTATCTCAAGAGGATCTTGCTCATAAATGTAATATTGACAGAACTTATATCAGCATGATTGAGTGCGAAAAGCGAAATCCTACTTTAAACACAATTTTTAAAATCTGCAAAAGTTTAAATATAAAAGCCAGTGATTTTATTTCAAGTATCGAAAAAACAATGGAGGACAATTAAAAAAACAATACTATTTTCTCGCCAACTTGATTCATATTTATAAATAAATTGAATGAGTTAAAAGGTCTCATCTTAAAAAGATGGGGCCTTCATTAATCTTTCGTATTTAAATAATATTATTGACATGTTTATAACTAATTGTTCTATATCTATTCTAACGGTTCATTTAAATTTCGGATACCAGATTCATCTAAAATGTCGGTTATGTCTTTCCGCCTGTTTAGAGAATAAATATGAAGTCCGTTTATTCCTGCATTTATGAATCTATAAATTTGCTTTACCGTATATTCTTTTCCTGCTTTTTTAAAATCCTCTGGATTATCACCATATCTTGCAATTATTTCTGCCAATTCTCTTGGAATCGCACTGCCATTAGAAACTGTCATGCGAATGATAGGATCTTTTGAAAGTACCGGCATTACCCCCACATCGATTGGCAGTAAAATACCTGATTTTCGAATTTTCTCAGCCCACCATTTATACTGATCTACATCATGGCACAATTGAGTCATTATATAATCGGCACCTGCATCCTGCTTCACGCGAAGATGGGCAATATCCTCTTCAAAAGAGTCCGCTTGAAAATGCTTTTCCGGATTACCTGCTACAGCAATACAAAATTCAGGAAAATTTTTCTTAATAAATGCAACTAATTCATTTGCATAATCAAAATCACCCCTCGTTCCTTCCCAGCCCTTTGGGAAATCACCGCGTAATGCCAAAATGTGATCAATGCCCATATCCAAATACGTCTGCAGACTTTTTTTTATGTCTTTTTTTGTATTGCCAATACATGTAAAATGAGTTACAGGAATAGTCCTTCCACTTTTTTTAATAGCCCTGCAAACTTCAACATTCCGCCCTGCATTTGTTCCACCAGCACCATAAGTACAACTAATAAAATCAGGATTAAAAACATAAAGATGTTCTAAGGTGTCTAAAAGATTATCCATAGGCTGATCCATTTTAGGCGGAAATACTTCAAAGGAAAAGCTCATTTTTTGCTTCATAATTTCAGATATTTTCATATTTAACCCTTCAATCATAATTTTTTATTCATCTCAGCAAAATAATAGACATTTTATCTATCCTCTCCTCGTTAATTGAATACTTTTCAATACATTGTCAACAGTACAAAACATACATATATAACCAAATATGTAGATTTATTTTATCATATGTTCGTATCTTTTACAAGATTATATATCATCCAATCCTTTAAACTTCTCTTGTATACAATTTTAACCAGGATTGCTCTTCCTCAGTTAAATAAGGTGCTAACTTCTGATACACAAGTTTATGATAACTATTTAAATACACCTTCTCATCGCGGCTAAGGTCTTCTGGGTCTATGGCATCCAAGTCAATTGGAGCATACGTTACAGGATCAAAGTACATGAATTGCCCGAATTCATTTTGAATTCCTTTTCTAACAATAAGTTCATTCTCTAATCGAATGCCATAAGAGCCGTCTATATAAATACCAGGCTCATCAGTTATCACCATACCTTCCTCCAATACATGAGTTTCATGCTTGGATGGTACAACATACCACCTGAAACCGCTGGGAGCCTCATGAATATTTAGCAAATAGCCAACACCATGGCCAGTTCCACATTTATAATCTATATCTAAACTCCAGATGGGTTCTCTAGCTAACACATCTAAATTGTAACCTTTGCATCCATATAAAAATCTAGCACGCGCCAGATTCATCATACTTCTGGCTACAACTGTGAAATGGTGTTTAAGCTCCTTGTTCACTTCACCAAGGACAAATGTTCTTGTGATATCCGTTGAACCTTCAAGATAGTTTCCACCAGTATCCGTTAAGAAGAAATATCCTTTTGTAAGTTCTACATCCGTTTCAGATGTAGAAGTATAGTGCATCATAGCTGCATGCTCCTTAAAAGCACAAATCGGTTCAAAACTTTGCCACAAGTAATTATCCTGCATTTTTCTGAACTCCTCCAATTTTTGAGAAGCACTGATTTCCGTGATTTTTATTTTTCCTATATTTGTTTTTAACCAGTGCATGAATTTCGTAATAGCAACTCCGTCTTTAACGTGAGCTTTTTCAATATTGGCAAGTTCCACAGAATTTTTAATGGATTTGAACAGAACAGTAGGATTATCCACTTTTATTTTTTTAGTATGAACTGGAATATTCTTATACAGTGCATAATTGATACGATCTGGATCTATAAGCACCGTGTCTTCAGTCTTAAAGCTCTTGACATATTCATAAATATCGTTGTAGGGCTTTAACACTACATTATCTCTATCTAAAGATTCTTTAACTTTAGCATCAATCCGGCTTTCCTCAATAAACAAATATACTTTTTCCATGGAAACAACAGCATAGCAGAGAACCAATGGTGAATACATAACGTCATTTCCACGTATATTAAGTAGCCATGCAATATCATCCAAAGTTGTGATCACATGGTAATTTGCCCCTGCTTCTTTCATTGTGTTTCTCAGTCTGCACAATTTGGATGCTGTGCTTTCACCAGAATACTTTTCTTCGAGAAGGAAAACAGGTTCATTTGCCAATTTAGGACGATTTCCCCATATTTGGCCAACAAGATCACAGTTATATTCCACCGATACATTCTTATCAGCAAGCTTCTGGATCAATTCCTCTCCCTCTTGTACGGGAATAAGACGGCCATCAAATCCCAGCTTCCCATTATTGGGCATTTCAGCTTCCAAATATTCAAATACGGTAGGCACGCCTGGATTACCCATTTTAAAGAGCTTGATTCCACTACCTTTAAGTTGATACTCAGCTTGCAGAAAAAACCTTCCATCAGTCCAAAGTCCTGCTTCATCCCTTGTAATGACAACTGTTCCAGCATCGCCCGTAAACCCTGATACATAGGCCCTTGCCTTAAAAAATTCTCCTACATACTCACTTTGATGATTATCTGAAGATGGAATGATATAAGCATCTAATCCATTTTCTTTCATAAGTACCCTAAGTTTTGAAATCACTTCTTTTTTGTTTCCACTCATGTTTATTACTCCCTTTCATTTTATAATTTGCTGTCAAAGCAGATTGATTCATTATAAAATCATTTAACATTAGCAGCAAAAACTAGAAAAGTTTTTGCTGCTAAAAGATTACAATTATATCACAACAGTTATCTCACTGTAATAGAAAATTAATCATTCTCATTCAGCCATCTGTTAAGCACTTTTATATATTTCTCATTCTCTTCTACAAAGGGCATATGACGGCTGAATTCAAATAATTCCCACTTTGAATTCGGAATCTTATCATACATCGTCTTTGCAATAAGTGGAGAGCAGAGATCAAGAAGACCGCTGATAATTAAGCAAGGCTCTTGAATATCTTCAATTTGTTCCATAAAATCAAAGTCTTTTAATGTACCTGTTGGAGTGAATTCATTTTGTCCCCATGCAGTTATATAAGACTCTGTCCCGGTAACTTTTGGACGCTTTAAACACTCTGGTGAATCCGGACCTACTGGATCTGCACAGTAACGTCGCATGAATTCTGCTTCTGCATCCTTATACTCCTTTGATGAATAATCGCCGGATTCTTCTGCTTCTGCAATAGCATCCTGCATTTTTTGTGGAAGATACGTGACCCTTCTACGCTGTTCTTTTTCCCACAATGAGGCAGATGGTAGAGTGCTGGATAGTATATAACTTTTAATTCCCTTCGGTTTGTATTCACAAGCATATTGAATTGCCTGCATTCCACCCCAAGATTGTCCTAATAAATGGATTTCATCTAGGGATAAGTACTTACGCAGTTGGATTAATTCTTCAATCCATGTCTTTGCACACCACAAATCAGGGCGTGAGGGTGTTGCAGACAATCCGCATCCCAGCTGGTCATACATGATAATTGCACGCCCATCTTCTGCCAACTTGTCGAGCATTTCAAAGTAATTATGAGTGGAGCCGGGACCGCCGTGCAATAAAAGCAGCGGTTTTTTATTTCCTGTACATTCACCTACTATACGATAATAAGTTTTATATTCTAAATAGGGCATATAGCCTTCAGTAATCTTCATAAATAACCTCCTTACAATCTATTTGCATTGACGATACTTCATTGATTTCAGTGTTCTGTTCACTCTTTTTGCATTCATATTATTGCCTTCCAATAATTAATTCATTAGCTAACCTGATTACTTGATTCCTCGTCTTTTATAACCAGACTGTTCAATTTTTTATCTAATGACCAAAGAATAATACCAGCTGTAATAGCAATAGCTGCAATTATGAAGTATGTGGGAGCAAATTTAAATTTCAATGTAAATTCATATATCCATCCATAAGATTTTGCTGCAAAGAACACAGCAAGTACCCAAACACTCATCATACTGGATAATAATCTAGGTGGAGAAAATTTACTGATGAATGAGTTTCCCAGCGGTGAAAATACCATTTCACCAAAAGACAATACAACACCAAATGCAACAATCCACCCAAGCGATGCAAGATGTCCTCCTCTTGTAACATCAGCCATTGCAAATATTACATAGGATAATCCCAATAACAACATTCCCAAAGCAGTTTTCTTGAACATGCTCAAATCCCCTTGAGGTCTTCTGGCTAATTTTGCCCACAATCCAGCAAGAACCGGCCCCAGCGTGATACACATCAATCCATTTAATGAATCGAACCAAGATGTTGGAACCTGGAAACTACCTATCATCCAGTTGGCAGCTGCATGGTCTCCGCCCCAGTAGAAGTATACAGGCATATACGCCAGATACCAGAATACCCAGAATATTACAGAAAAGAAAGATACCAGAATTATGGCAGCCACTCTTTTCTTTTCTATTGTTGTAAGAGGTTTCTTCTCTTCTGCAGGTTTATTTTCCTTTTTCTCTTTACGTTCATCAACTTTGAACGGCCTTTTGCCTGCTTCCCCCAGGAATCTCCACCCGAAAATAAACCAGACAGCATCAAGAAACATCATTATGGCACAAATCAGGAAACAAAAAGTATAACCTTTACTTCCTGCAAGTACACCTATAATTGTAGTACCGATAAAAGAGCCAATGTTGACAAAAGAATATTGAATAGAAAATGCGGAATCCAGCTGTTTTGGGTCATTAAATAGTCTTCCTGTAATAGCGTTGGTCTGGCACTTGAACAATCCGGTGCCAATAGATACCAAAACAATCATAATGTTGATCATGGCGGCACTTGAAGCCTGCCATCCAACCAGATAGCCTGCCCCCATCAAAATCATTCCAATTGGAACAAGGTATCTGGCGCCTATTAGACGGTCAGATATAAATCCCCCAATTAATGGGGCAAGATAAGTGAAGGCAACTAGGTTTGCAGACATCTTTGCTGCATCGGCAGTGGTAAGACCGAGCCCTCCACTAGCTACAGCGGTGGCCACAAATATTGTGAGCAGCCATTTTGCCGAATAGAATGAAAACCTTTCCAATGTGAAGGCAAATGAACATACATAAAATCCAAATGGCCTTCTTTTTGCGTTTTCCATTTCTTATCCCTCCTATAAAAAATTAAATAATGGATATATAATTCTAAAGAATCAGAATACATTTTTATTATACACTATTTATAAACTTTTTTGTGTAACTTTACAGTATTAGTATAATAATTATTTTTTTAAGCTCTCATATTTTACTAGTTCAACTTCTATAAGCCCTTTTTTTAGGCATAATATCTTATTTTGCTTAATTCATATACATCTCTCTACAAATTTTATACATATAAAAAATAAATTAAATATGTTCGAACTTTTTATAGATCATTGTCAAATTTGTTCAAACTTGTTATTTACACAGACGTTCCTCGCAATTTGTTCAATCAAGTATTGAACAGGAGTTATTAGTCAACATTTTGTGTAACGAATATTTTATTCCAAATCTAGATACGTTGACCAATAAAAGTTATTAAAAAAAATAAACATAGATATCCACCACATAATATAGTAGCTATCTATGTTTATATTGTATAAAATCTACGTAGGGTCTCCTCAAAATATAAAATCACTCATTTAAAAGTCAACTTTTTTACCCTCATATATATACTGGAACAACTTTTTCATCTCTTCTTCAGTTATCTTTGCAGGGTTAGCTCCAGTGCAGGCATCTTCCATGGCGTTATGAGATATTCTATCCAAATTATCCTTGAAATCACTTTCGCTTATTCCATAATCCTTTAATGTAAGGGGAATATTCATTTTTCTATTCATATTTTTAATCATATCAGTAAGGGAATCTGTGAGTTCCTCCTCAGTATCTCCAGAAAGTTTAAGAAGTCTAGCTATTTCTGCATATCTTTCAGGGCATGCATCCTTATTGAAATCTATCACATATGGCAGAAATATGGCATTGGCACATCCATGTGGTATGTGAAATACAGCACCGGTCTTATGGGCCATGCTATGGGTTATCCCCAGAAGTGCATTCGAAAACGCCATGCCAGCCAGACACTGAGCTATGTGCATATGACCCCTGNTCACATATGGCAGAAATATGGCATTGGCACATCCATGTGGTATGTGAAATACAGCACCGGTCTTATGGGCCATGCTATGGGTTATCCCCAGAAGTGCATTCGAAAACGCCATGCCAGCCAGACACTGAGCTATGTGCATATGACCCCTGGCTTCCATATTTCCTTTATAGGATTTCAATAAGTATTTGTTAATCATCTCTATAGCATGAAGTGCAAGTGGATCCGAAAAATCAGAATGTAAGCTTGCTACATAAGCTTCTATTGCATGGGTCAATGCATCCATTCCAGTATATGCCACAAGTTTCTTAGGCATGGTCTCTGCAAGTGCCGGATCTATTATAGCTATATCAGGAGTTAAATTAAAATCCGCCATAGGGTATTTTATCTGCGTCTTGTAATCAGTTATCACAGCAAAAGAGGTCACTTCGGTAGCCGTTCCGCTGGTAGAAGGTATGGCTATAAATTTTGCCTTTTTCCTCAGCTTAGGTATTCCAAAAGGAACTACTGCCTCTTCAAATGTAAAGTCGGGATATTCATAAAACACCCACATGGCCTTGGCTGCATCAATAGGCGAACCTCCGCCCATTGCTATTATCCAATCAGGCCCATATTCCCTCATAATTTTGGCACCTTCCATAACGGACTCAACAGATGGATCCGGTTTAATTCCCTCAATTAGCTTGAACTCAATATTGGCATCTTTTAAATAGGATTCAACTCTATCCAGAAATCCAAACCTTTTCATGGAGCCTCCACCTACGACAATTACAGCTCTATGGCCCTCCAGATCTTTTAAATGTTCTAAAGAATTTTTACCAAAGTAAACATCTCTCGGTATTGTGAATCTTTCCATTTTCTAATTCCTCCTTATCAATACTATAATTTAATTTTTATTTCAAGTAAATAAAACTACGCCCTCCATATCAATACATTCCCAATTTATTTTTAGATATATTTATAAATATATTCTTAGCAACTCAAGAGCTGCAGGTATCAATTTATTTGCAGTTTCTCTTGCAACTTCATAACCCACCTCGGTAAAACCAGTAAAAACAAGTTTGCTGAAACCTTTATGTTTATGTGATGCATCAACAGTTCTATCTACATCAAAAATCACTTCTTAAATATTTGACGTCTTTATGATATATGATATTACTGTTTGAATACAATGTCAATAAAAACTTTCAATTGTTATAATTTTGGCAATATATTGATTAATTATTCACTAATAATAAGACTCAATTATTTATTTCTTTTTAATTTCTATATTAGCTATAACACAGGATATCTCAATGATTTTCATATTTAGTTAATTTTTTATTCAAAATCTTATCATAATTCTAAGTATCAATTAAACTTATTTTGTTTTTAAATAGATATATAATAGATAATTTTTAAATTCATTTTTCCTAAGTTTTGACTAATTTTTGACTAATCACATTCATAAATAAATATATTAATATATATAATAGTATTTTTGGGGGATTCTATCAAGACATATATGACTACGTGAAGCAAAAGAATATAGTTAACGTATTCTAAGTGCTAAATACACTAAGAATACTGTTAATAAAGTTCAGATGGAGAAAATCATTCCTTATAAGCAAACTCCATCTGAACCTAAGAATCACTTGTCCAAACTGTTCTCCAGTATTTTTACTTATTAATCTAGAAAGCTCTGTTATCATTACTTCTCTTCTTTAATATAGCTAATCCATTCCTTTTTAAGTTCCCATAATGCTGCCTGCATAGTTCCTACATGCATAATTCCCGATTTCACCAGTTTATCATACTTAAACAAATTATCCCAACTTTTTTTTACTTTCAATTTCAAATTTGGATAAAAAGGTTTGGTAAATATATCTGACTCAATGGAAATATTTTGCTTTGCAAGCATACACTCATACTCTTTTCCATCTTCTTTACTGACAGATAAATATTTTAGATTTAAAATCTTGTTCCAATCTTCAATTTTAAAAAAAATAATTTTTTCGATAGGAACATTCAAACAAAGCAAATAATTGCCCGGATACCATCCAGCATAGTCTATTTCAGTAAATGTCCAAAATGGATACTCGGCATGTTCAGGCTTCTCTACAATATTCCGCGCTTTGCTTATATACCAATCGTATGCTTCCAAAAATATTTGGGAAACTTCCTGATACTTTTTTACAATATACTCTCTTTTTACATGACATATCTTTTGTTCCATCAATGATTTGACAACCACCGAACTCTGGGAAGTATACAGTATCACTTTATTATTTTTTGCACCCATTCTCTTTTCACCTCCCAGATTGTGCCCTGCTTTAAATCTGACAACGAATAGGAATTGTCAAATAATCTATCCCAGCTTTTAATTATCTCATTTTTAAGATGAGGATAAAAACTGCTGATATACGCATTTGAGCAATTTGATATTCCATAATTTTTAAGTTTTTTATCATATTCATCTTCATCTTTTTTATCCAGTGGAACATACCATAAGTTAACTACTCTATCCCATTTTTCAGCATCCATTACAATAATCAAATCCCGCTCTACTAAGAGCTCTAATATAACCGTGCCGGGTGTATGCTGAAGCATAAAATCGGAAGTTATTGAAACCCAGACAGGATATTTTACATCCTCAGGCTTTGGAACTATTTTGCTTGCTTCTCTGGTATACCATGAATACACTTCAAAATAGTACTTTGCACAATCTTCCAGTTTATTTTCTATATACTCCCTCTTTACAACATACCTTCCTTCGTTTTTCAAAATATCAAGAATCCTCTCATTTTGTCTAGTCCATATCCTCACTTTTTCTTTCATAAAATCACCCTTTTACGCATACAGAATCATCGGAAAATATTAAAGATATAAACAGGGATAAAGCTATCTTTAATTTGTACTATTTAAATCCCTTCTTTACAAGTAAATCAACGGCATTTTTACTTTCTTCTTCACTTACCAAAACTACAGGACCGGTACAGCCCATACCACTTTCTGAATATATACCTTCCTTCCAAAGTGTCTTACATGCATTTTCAAGTTCAAGTATATCAATTCCTGGAATAGCATAGGTTACTACTTTTTTAGGCGGTATTTCAACTTCTTCTTCAGTAACTGCACCCTTATCCTTTTCAAGTATTTTTCCTACTATTTCTTTCAGCCCTGCTGCATTGGCATTTTTATACTCAATATCAGCAAGCTGCACCAGATTATTTTTTGCAGAAAGTGCACAATATTTTAATGCCTCACAAATTAATGGAGCTCCAGATGCTCTAGACACTATATTAATTACCTTATCATAACCTTCTCCTACTCCCGGGCCGTACCCGTATCCAGTAGTTTCATAATTTCCCCCTGTTGTAAATGATGCAAATATCTTTATAAGTAAATTACCCGTTAAAGAATCGCAAACCATGACATCTGGTGTTCCTGCCAAAAGGTCATTCCCCCTCATAACTGAACCTCCATCGGCTCTTAAGGACTCACTAAAGGTAAACTTGTATCCCCGGCTTTGCAGTTTCTTAAGTGCTCTCTCGACACCTCTGGCTCCATCTACATTTAATATGCCAACCTTGGGATCTTTGATACCACAGGTTTTTGCAACAGCTATTCCATTTATAGTGTTTTTGATCATTCCCTCAACTCTATGGGTAGCTGTTGTTCCTGTAGTCGTGGCAAGTATCATTTCTTTTCCCAGACCCGGGGTAACCACTTTCCCAACTGTAGAAACTCCTATAGGAAAGTCAAAATGCTGAGTGACACATCCATCTATTACTTTATTATCCAGCAATTCCAGCATTTTTTTATGCCCTTCTTCAGCATCTGCAACTTCAACTGTATCAAAATTCCCTTCAGTTTTAGGTCCTATAAGAACTATATCAAAGTCACCATATTTGCTCTTGGCAAGTTCTGCAGCTTTACTCATCTCGCTAATACCATGTTCTGAACCAAATGTGGTCAATCCAATTTTAACTCTTTTTCCAAAACTTCCATTTATTATTCCATCTGCTATTTCATCAAACACTTCTGCAATCACCTTTTTAGTTTGATCCACTTTGCTCCCTCCTTTTAGTTAGTAATTTTCTATTTCCCAATACTTTATTGAGTTCACCTTTTGACATAAATCAGCATGTATTATTCTTCAATCATTTGTGCCGCAAATTTCTTCAATCCTTCAGCTATCATACTTTTAATCTCTTCTTTTGAAACTTCAGCACTTTTATCCTCAACACCATTATTTTTTTCAACCAAAATTGAAATTCCATCAAATAAATTAGTCATTCTACCTAAAAACAAGCTCCCTTTTCCTATTAACATAAAATTATTTAATTTTCCGGATTTTATATGTTCAATGCCATGTCCAATTATAGGTACCCCTGACGGTATGTGTCCCTGTGTCGGTGCATATCCCTGATATCCATGTTCCTTTACAAAGTTGGGCAGCTCTTTTCTATCCAGCTGTTTATTTTTTACTGCAAGAGCTCCTATCATCTTATAGTTTTGAGTTGGAACATCTCCTGCTCCTGCAGGTTCAGTTATATCAGGTATCTGAAGTTCCGGTGCAAACTTATCAACATCAGTAATCTTCAGTCCATTTTTAGTCAGTGGATCCAAAACCAGTGCTTCCAGCACCGCCTGTGGTGCGGCACCATGCGATATGCTGTGCCTTCCAATAACATCTGTCCTCAATACAGGGCTTACACCATCATTTTCCGATATCAGTATCGCAAAACCTCCCAGGCAATCTTCTAAAACCGGCAATCCCTTTTTAACATGGTCCTTACCATTCATTCCAAGCTTAGCAGTGGAACCGCCGGCAAACACAATAACATTTTTATAGACTCCCGATTTGACCAGTGCCGCCGCAGCAACGATTGAATGTGAAGGCCCAGCACAAAAACCTCTCATATCCACACCAGTAGCACCCTTAATTCCTGCAATCTCACCGCAGGCTTTGGCTATATTTCCACCACCTCTTTGATTCATGTCTCCAATAGCCTCTTCTGAGCATTCAATCATATACTCCACTTCATTCACATCTATCCCCGAATTTTCAATTAAATGCATTAGAGCAAGAACTCCTGATGCTTTAACTGACAAATTTTCAACCATTATATGTGAAGTCAAGTTTTTATCAAATTCATGTGCCCTTTTTACACATCCTACAAGCTTGTCATTTAAATATAAACCCTCAGCTATGTGAGCTTCTGTTAATTTCTCTATGTCAGTTATAGGAACCCCTTTTTTTAATTCATCTGCTTTCTTACTTAAAAACGGACGTGCCTTAAACTTTTCTCTAATTGTTTCAGTAAAATCTTCTTCCAGTAAGACAAGATCAAATACGTCACTCAACTTGAGCAGCCCGTAGAATTCATCTTCAGGCATTATTTCTCCAAACTTGCCAAACCTCGATGCACCATCAACTTTTTCATTGTACCAGGGCCTTTTTCTTTCACTTAACTCTTCTGGAGTCACGTTTCCTATATAAGTTTGATTTGGCGCATAACTGACTACATCTTCAAATGATCTTAAGTGATTAGGAACTTCTTTTAAATACTCCGACTCCGGATTTGTTTCTCTTTCTAACGTTTGAGTAGTGCCATTATGTATTACCATATCTGGTGTGTTCACTAATACATATGCAGCATTTTTGATTACTGGAAAACTCATTAAAAAAACCCTCCCTAATAATTTGAATTAATTTATACTGGAAAACAGCATACATCTCTGCATGCCATTTTCTAGTAATTAAATAATGATATGGACTATTTGTTGTATTTTGAATAACTGTCTCTGACAGTTTTTACCTCGCTGATAATTTCATCCACGTCAAGGACCATCTCCATCATACCACACTGTTCATCGTAAACAGCCGGATCAAACTCTGCCTTGACTTCCGGTTCTACTGCATGATATACACCAAGACCTAATGCTATCCCTGCAAGCGGCCCTGCAAATGTTGGATCCCCTGCACTTACTGTTTCTGCTGAAAGTCCTGATGCTTCTGCCTCTGCTCCTCCTAAAATTACAACTACATTTTCTACTCCATATTTTTCTGTCAAATCTTTTACTCTCTGTTGGATCTCCAGATCCATAGCTCCCGCAGCTGTTCAAACGAAACATTCTGTAGAGGCAAATACAACCTCTGCTCCGGCTGACTTTGCGCAGGCTTCAATAGCCTGGCCGGGTATGCCGTCCCTGTCTCCTATTGCAATTACCTTTTTTCCTTCCAATAAGCTCATTGTCTTTCCCTCCTTAATTACATTAGATATTTACATTTTTTGTAATCATTGTCTCGATATTTGCTTTTGTGGCATCTTCCTTTATGACCTCTTCCAGCTTTTCTCCATCTTTATAGAGAACAATTGTGGGAAGGCCGAGTACTCTCTGGGAAATAGCCAGCCTTCTGGCCTTTGAAGTATTCAGTTTACAAAACTTCACCTGTTTGTCATATTTTTTTGATAGTTCTTCTACATCCGGCATTAATGCCTGGCAGGGTACGCAGCCATCTCCAAAGTAATCCACAAGCACATATCCCTTGGCTTCCAAAACTTCTTCTTTAAATGTATTTTTATCTAACATTAACATTTTAACATCACCCTCTATTCTTCAAAATTATTTTCTATATATTTCCCAGCCTGTACAGCTGCTATTGCTCCGTCTGCCGCAGCTGTAACTACCTGCCTCAGCGGTTTTTCCCTAATATCTCCGGCTGCAAATACTCCCTCAATATTGGTTTCCATCTTATCATTTGTTATAATATATCCCGCCTTGTTCATTTTAATTTTGTCCTTAAATAAACCATTAATAGGCAAATAGCCAACAAAAACAAATACTCCAAATGTGCCGTCGTCCTCGTCAGCAAAATACTCATTTGTTTCTCCAGTTTTCGTATTTTTAAATACAGCAGACTGCAGCAATCCATCACCTTTTAACTCTGTTATCACTGAATTCCACATTATTTCAATTTTGGGATTTTTAAAGGCTTTTTCCTGTATGGATTTTGCTGCCCTGAGTTCATCTCTTCTATGAACTATAGTGACCTTTCTGGCAAACCTCGTCAGATATATAGCTTCTTCAACAGCTGAATCACCACCTCCTACTACAAACACCTCTAAATCTTCGAAAAATTCTGCATCACAAGTTGCACAGTAAGATACACCTTTACCAATTAACTGGTTCTCCCCAGGACATCCAATATGCCTTGGAGTAGCTCCAGTTGCAATAATTACAGCTTTAGCCTGGTATTCTTCTTTAATTCCCTTTAGCTTTTTTATTTTTCCGCTAAAATCCACCTCTTTTATTTCATCTTTTTTTCTTTCTGCTCCAAAGCTCTCAACCTGCTCCTCCATTCTGGCAATCAGGCTGGGGCCGGTGGCCTTTTCTACTGAGCCCGGATAATTAGCTACTTCATCTGTAATTACAATCTGCCCACCCACTTTACTTCCTTCCAGTATCAAAGTTTTCATTCTAGCCCTTGCTGCATATAAAGCTGCAGAAAGTCCTGCAGGGCCAGAACCAATTATGACAATATCGTAGATATTATTCATGCTACACCTTCTTTTCTAATATTTCAGTAATATTTACCTACTATTGATGTAAATTACTTTTAATTCACTATTTTCAGATACTACTATTTCTTCTTTAAACTTTCTCTTGCCGAAGAGCCTTGTATATACTGTAGCACATGACGAGCATAATCAGCATGAATGGAAATGCAGCAGCAATAGAAGCTGTCTGAAGTGTCTTTATCGCAGCAGTGCCTCCTACTAGAACAAGCATTATTGTAACAGCTCCCTGGGCAATTCCCCAAAAACCGCATAATTTTTTACTTGGATTCAGGTCTCCTCCCGATGTCAACATACTCAGTACATAGGTCGCTGAATTAGCAGCTCCTGCAAAGGACGCGATGATCAGGATAATTGCCAACGGCGCAGTGATGAAATAGAGCGGCATATGCTGCAATGTTGCAAATAAGGCAGTCGAGATATTGGATTTAACAGCTAACTGGATGGCACCGTGTGACAATGCATCTAGATTAAACGCAGCTCCACCATAGATTGCAAGCCATATAAAGCAGAAACCAGAAGGCAGGAAGACTGATGCAAGTATGAATTCCCGAATAGTACGTCCTTTGGAAACACGTGCTATAAACTGACCTACAAATGCTGCCCAAGCAATATACCAAGCTCTGTAGAATACTGGCCAAGCTTTAGTCCATTCAATATTGCCCATCCACAGACTCTGTCCGACAAAGTTTTGAATATAATCACCCATAGTTTGAGTAAAAATATTTAGTATAAATACCATTCCGCCAAACAGGAAAATAAATACCATAAATCCAATTGAAAGCCATACCTTCACATTAGCAACAGCCTGCATAGCCTTATGCAGTCCGGATACGGTAGCCGCTGTGAATATCACTGTCATGATTGCGATAACAACAGCAGTCATACCAGGTGTCGCTTTAATTCCCCAGATATATTCTACTCCTGTGGCAATCTGATCAGCTCCTAGTCCCAAACTGGTCGCTACTCCAAACATCGTAGCAAATACCGCTATTATGTCGATGGCTTTACCTATAGGTCCGTGAATGCGCTCACCAAGTATTGGATAAAAAGCTGAGCTGATTAAGCATGGAAGGCCTTTGCGATACTGAAAATAGGCCAGAGCTAAACCACAAATCGCATAAATAACCCATACATGAATACCAAAATCATTAAATACAATTCGCATGGCATCATGCATAGCTTGCGGAGTCCCTGGTTGCCCCACAGGTGGTGACATATAATGAGTTATCGGTTCAGCAATCGCCCAGAAAACCATCCCTATGCCCATTCCTCCCCCAAATAGCATAGTAAACCACTGGAAGTTTGTAAATTCCGGTTTTTCATCATCCAACCCTAGTTTGATATTGCCAAAACGACTGAGAGCAATAACAAATAGAACTATTGTAAAGATAAACGCCGACATGAGATATAGCCAACCAAAATTAGTAGTTAGAAATGATAACACACCATTGGCTCCTTTGGCCATTTGAGAAGGCAGGATTATACTAAATGCTACAAATATCAGAGCTATGCCTGCAGAAACATATAAAACCGATCGATCTGTTGTTTTTTGTTCACTTGACATAATTAATTTTCCCCCTTGACAAAACCAATCCAAATAGGTCTCATCTACTTTAACAAGACCTATTCAGTTAACTGATTCAGATTTTTACTTTAAAGACAGTCGGTTCTTTAATGTCTGTCGCTAAAGCATCCAGTGCCACTCCTACCCTGTGATATCTAAGCTTCCACTGCTGCTCTTTTGAATCTGCCGGATTTCCAAGTGGATATGGTATAGATATAGTTGGCACTATTCTGTTTGAGCCAACCGTAGTTGCAACAGGAATCAGATTGCACATTTGAACTATGGGGAAACCTGCTCTTTCAATTTCTTTTACCATCGTTGCACCGCAACGTGTACAAGTTCCTCAGGTGGAGGTTAATATAACTCCATCTACTTTAGCTTCTTTTAAGTACTCCACAATTTCTTTGGCCATTCTGGCAGCCTCACCCTGTGTCGTACCTGTTCCTACAGTTGAATAAAAATATTCATGAAGTTTTCCTATTTTTCCTTCTTTTTCATATGCCCTCAAAGCATCCAGAGGAACTATGACATTTGGATCTGCATTAGCTGCAGCCGGGTCAAAACCTGCATGTATTGTTTTAAATACTCCTGCTTCCAGCCTATCCATTTTGGAATAGTCATACCTTCCCCACCTTGTAGCAGATGCAGATTGAATTCTGTCAGGATTGTCTACTGGAACTATTCCTCCTGAAGTCACTACTGCTATATTAGCTTTACTTAGGTCTTTTATAGCAGAAGCTATAGGTACCATATCTTTTTTAGGAATAGGAAGTTCAGTTTGAAATTTCTCACCATTAAGTTTGTCAATCAGCATTTTTACAACTCTTTTAGCTGCAGGTTCCTTGGATTCGAGCCATACCTGGTGTCTTTTACCTCTTCCGTAATAGCCCTCTGCATCAGCCCATAAAAGTTCTTCACCGTTTAATATTTTGTTTCCAAAATCAGCCATAATTTTCATGTCGCGTCTCATTCTTCCTGCATTATTTCCACCCTTGAATATATATACATCTTTTTTAAACATCTCTACTCCAGGATTCTCAACGTGCATGGAGGTGATCGCAGGAACGTTAAACTTTTCTTTGACAGCTTTGCAAATAACTCCGCAGGCATTTCCATATCTTCCTGCCTGAAAAGCGGGGCCTGCAAAAAAGATATCAAATTCTTTTCCCTCGAGAAAGCCCAATATTCTGCCTACAGCTTCTTTTTCATTGGAGCCCATAAAGTTATCACCGCATATTATGGTATGGGTAACTTCGGCATCTTTAAGATATTTATTTAATGCCATAGCCGGTCCAACCAGGCCTTCTCTTATTTCAGGTTCAAAATCAGCTTTATCCTCTCCGCCTATTTGTCCAAAGAATTGATTTATATATAAAATTGCTTTTTTCATATTGTTCCACCTCCCTAAAACTCTTTCATTGTTTTTGGCGACCATCCACAAATCTGATCTCCGCAGAACATAGCATTGTTTTCCATAATTATTGAACCATCTTTTCTCACAGAAGGTCCCAGTATCTCATCATTTGCCCAGCCACCAGACAATCCATCTCTGCTAAGGGACTCAAGCTCACCAATTACCGTTCTCATAGGAGGAAGTTCTATTAATTCAGATACGTTTCCCGTAGAAACTATGGCATTGGCTTTCTCGTCAAGGGTAACCAGAGGCTGTGATTCTCCATCTCGACCTGTACACTCATTTGTAATTCCTACAGTTTTGATTCCGGCATTTTCCAGTGCCACAATACATGCAATAAAATCAGCATCAGGGTTACCATAGCCTTCCTCAGCAACTATGGCACCTTCTGCACCCAAAGACTCTGCCATTTGAGCTACAAACAATGCCGCTCGGTTTTTCTGTTCCAAAGCAACATTCAAATTTGACATTATAACACCCAGGAAATTTATTGTTTTGCCATGCTCTGAATATAACTCTTTGATAGTAGGATTGTTTTGAAAATCATAAGTTGCCCATTTTGACGAACAGGGCATAAAGCTTCCCGAAATCATTGCACCATCTAGAATTTCATTTGGATGCATGAATGTGGGAACAATGTGATTTGTGTCCCAGCCATAAACAAGATCATTGTATCCCATCTCCTCCATCTGCGATTGAGGCTGCATAACAAATACAACACCTGGAAGTTTTTGAAGGTCTTCAGATCTCCTTGTAATAGGATCCAATTCGAAAGTTTCAACATCTTCAGGCTCTAAATCCTTAACACAGCTTCCTATATATTCCGCTAGTTTATGTCCTGCCCACCTTAAAGCCTTATTTTTCTTCTGCTGTTCATTTTTCTCAAAACCTTCGTCTGTATCCCCAACAAGAACAATGTTTTTAATCTGTGAAAAATAAGTGTACTTGGCTCCTTCACCACTCATATCAATTAAACCATCCTGAAATCCACCCCAGTGTTTTCCAACCACAAGCAAGCTGCAGTCCTTAAGCGCATGCGTGCAACCGTTTCCAACCGGAGCTACATCTCCAGTTACCCCAGGAAATAATGTAGTCCCATCAACCTTAACCCTGCATTCAATAGCTTCTTTTACAGGAACAAGGCGAACTTCATCCCCAGGCTTCACAATTAAAAGATCTGCCTCTGTAATGTGTTCGTCTTCCAGTACATAATCTAAGGCTTCTTTTTTGTTAATTGTCAAAATACCATCTTTATAATTTGTTGATTCGCCAAAAAAAATGTCCTTTACATGGAAGTTTCCAATTTCAAGTTTCATTATTCTACCTCCTCTATTAAAATTATTAAAATTGTCTAAACAATTTTACTTGTATAAATTTTAACATATCATGTTTGATTTATCAATCATGATTGATAAATAATCATGATTGAAAGTTATAGAAATATCAAATTGGTTTTATCATAAATTTCAATAAAGCTGAAAATGATTACAATATCTACATTTTAACCTATACATCTATAAAAATTTAAAATACATCTTATAACATTGAGTAATACACTTGCACTATGTTATAATAGGTTATATGAATCAAACATTTTTGGAGGGCAAAATGAACAAAAAAGATATAAAAAAGTATAGAAACATGAGTTATTTTATTGATGCTGCTGCACGTATTATTGATGAGGAGGGAATTGAATTTGTTACCATAAGGAAGGTTTCAGATTTGGCGGGATACAATAGTGCTACCATTTACCACTACTTTAAAAACCTGGATGAACTTATATTATTTGCTTCAATAAAACATCTTAAAGAATATACCTTAAACTTAGAAAAATATATAGAATCAGCAAAGGGCAGTATAGAAATATACTATAAAATATGGGAATGTTTTTGTAAATACTCTTTTTTAAACCCTCAAATATATAACAATATTTTTTTTGGAAAACACAACGACTTCATACCGCATATAATTCAAGAATATTATTCCATTTTTCCTGAGGAACTGAGTGGAAATTCGAAAGAACTCCTGCCAATGCTTTTGGGCAGTGATTTATATACAAGAAATTTAGTATTATTATCAAAAATTCAGTCAGATGGCTATCTAAATGAGTCAGATTTAGATGACGTTAATGAAATGACAATACTGCTATATCATGGGATGCTGATAAAAGTTTTAAATTCAGAAAACCAACTAAAAATAGAAGATATATTACCAAAAACCCTTAGATATATTAAACAGATCTTAAACTCTTTTATAATAAAGAAAGAAAACTAAAACTCTATGTTCAAATTAATTACAATTTCCTATGTGCCAAAAATATCTCCAAACAGAATATTTTTGGCACATACATTCTTCTATTATTCAATTTTTTCTTCATACATATGGAGTCCAAAAATCCACAAATACCGGCATATCATTTGCAAAAAAACTTTTTACGTATTTTTAGTCTTTATCTTTTTTATTTAATTTAATATTTTATCAGAATTTATCATCTTTTCTACCTAATTTACACCATCTTTTGCAGAGATTAGCTTTTTTATTACAAATAACTTTATCCAAACCGCAGGAAGGGCAGACATATTTGTCTTCTTCTTTTTTTATTTCATATACGTTGCCACAATTAAAACATTTAAATTTGCAGAATACAGGCCTGTAGTTTCCTCCACTTATCCTTATTGAATTTCCCTGTGTCAAAGCAACAGCTGTTTTTTCTCTTGCACTATCTATTATATTTTGAAAAGTCTGTCTGGACACATGCATTCTTTCAGCACATTCTTCTTGATTTAATTTTTCAATATCTTTCAGTCTCATTGCTTCAAGTTCCTCAACTTTTATTACTATATCTTTTATTTAGCATTTTTTCTACCTGCTGGTATAAAATAATTATATTCTGGTAACTTTTCCATTCTTTTATAAAGGAGTGCAAACCATAATAAATAATTTCGATAAAATGAACGCTTTAGAATTTGAAAAAAACTTCAAGAAATTAAAGAAAAGAGAAAATTTGTATTAAATATTGTACTCATTAATTTAGAGAGCCATAAAAAATATCCTTACTCCTACAAGAGCTAAAGCAGCTGCAAGGCTTCTAATTATTGTCACTCCATGAATTTTTTGTGAAATTCTAGCGCCTAATTGTGCTCCGAATAATACACCAATTGATAACGCAACAGTTTGAATTACGCCAGATTGAAGTGCTCCGTCTACTATATGAACTATCGTTCCTGATAGTGACATCGCTGCCAGGACAAAATGTGATGTGGCGGTTGCAATATGAACCGGATAATTTAATACGTTAATAAGTATTGGAACATGTATTATTCCACCTCCTATTCCTAAAAAACTAGATATAAGGCCTACAAAAACACTTAAAATAATCCCAACAATAGGATTATATGAAAATGTATGTTTTACTCCTTCAATATCTATTACTGTTCTTGTAACATATCCCTTCTTAACTACTATATTGCTTTTCATTGCTTCCTTTTTCGTTCTCACCATTAAGAACACTGACACAATAACCAATATCACACCAAATATTCCATTGAAAATGCGCCTTTGTACATATGATGTTATAATTGATCCTATTATTGATCCCGGAAGCGCTGCAATTGCAAACATTATCCCGGATTTATAATCTATACGTTTCATCCTAGAGTAAGCAAAAGAACCAGATAATGCATTAAAAAATACAACTGCCAAAGAAATGCTAGTTATAGTATCTGGGCTTTTGTCAGGATACAACAACAACAATATAGGTACAAGTATGAAACCTCCACCAGCACCAATTAAAGTTCCAAATGCTCCAACGAGGAATCCCAGAGGAGTTAGCCATAAGAATTGTATCAATTTAAAAAACCCTTCTTTCTGCCATAATTATTAAGACCTATTATTTGAAATATAAGAATGTACCCCTAGAAATTCGGACACTAAAATAACCAAAGACTCATTATAATATTTCAACAGCTTTTTTTGCCAGTGAATCAGCTAGATCATTATACTTATCTTCGCCTGAATGAGCCTTGATTTTCTTAAATTTTATCTCTATCCTTTTCATATATTTTTGCATAAAATCCCTGTAGTCCTTAGTAAGAATCTTATTGGCCTTCCACTCGCCTGTGGCCCAACATTCAATGCCCTTGTAATCATATGCAATAACTACACTTGTAAAATCATTTGCCAATGCCAGTTCAACAGCTTTCAAAGCTCCCCTTATCTCACCAAATACATTTCTACTTTCAATCATATCGCTGATTCTAAATGCTCCCAGATCCTTAAAGAGTACAGCATCATTTTTTACCATAACCACGCCATACCCAGCTATCTTCTTACTATCATTATAGGAACCATCCACATACGCATAGAGAACATCTTCTTCACATGTATTTCGAGGTAAATCAGCCCTATCCTGATTTAAAAATTTAAGTGCAGAATCATAATCCTTAAATTTCTTGTATACAGCTCCGGAAAAACCTTTGATCTGTATTTCACAATCTTCCCAATTATCAAATATACCCGTATTTTTTCCCTGTTTTACGGCATAAAAATTTGGCATTCAACAGATACCTCCTTTTCTCTTGCTTGTGTAAATTCATGAAACCATTATATCATATATTTTAATTGCATCTAAATGCATACTATTTAACAATAAAAAAACTCAGAAACAGAAATTATTTGATAAAATCAATAAGTTCCATAGGCCTTCCAATAAGAGCCTTTGCTCCATTTTTTAACAGTTCATCAGCTTTTCTAAATCCCCAGGTAATACCTATGGCATACATACCAGCACCATTAGCTGTTTTCATATCCACACCTGAATCCCCAAGATAAAGATAGCTCGGAGGTGAAATCTTTGAAAGTCTGGATATCTCCAGTGCTGCAGAAGGATCCGGCTTCTTAGGAATACCTGCCCGTGAACCGAGAACATAGTTAAATTTTTTCATTCCGAAAAATTTGTCAATTATTATCTTTGTAAAATTATCAGGTTTATTTGAAAGTACCGACATGTTAATTTTCAAAAAATAAAGCTCGTCCAATAGTTCGTTTATTCCGCTGTACGGTTTTGTCAGTTCATGCCACCTTTTATTATATTCATCTATAAATTCTGCCAAGCACAGTTTCACCATTTCATCATTTGAATTATTTTCTGGCAGAGCCCTCAATACCAATTTCTCAATACCATTTCCAACAAAATATTTATATTTTTCCACGTCATGTACAGGAAATCCATGCTTAATCAATACAGTATTCATTGAATTAGCCATATCATCAAGTGTATTTAAAAGCGTACCATCAAGATCAAAGATAACTCCAGAATAACTCATAATCAGCTCTCCTTTTATTTACATTTTGCTCATAATCACCAGTCACTGCCATGTGTAAGATTCTCTCAGCATTTTAATTTCTCTTGCATAACCCGGCAGTTCATTGGGAGTTTCTAAAAAGAATGGAAGATGGCACAACCTTGGGTGATTTATAATTCTTACAATGGCCTCTTTCCCGATAAAACCCTGCCCAATTTTCTCATGGCGATCCTTATGACTTGAAAATGAGTTTTTACTGTCATTTAAATGTATTGCCTTGAGTTTATCCAATCCGATTATTCTGTCAAATTCATCTATAATACCATCCAAATTATTTACAACGTCATATCCCGCATCGTAGACATGGCAGGTATCAAGACATACACCCATTTTATCAGAAAGTGCAACTCTATCTAATATACACTTTAATTCTTCAAAACTCCTCCCAATTTCTGTGCCCTTTCCTGCCATTGTTTCAAGTAGAACAGTGGTAGTCTGCTCAGGTATCAATATGGAATTAAGCATATCTACAATGTACTTTATTCCAACCTGAACCCCCTGCTTCACATGACTCCCTGGGTGAAAATTATATAGATTATGGGGCAAATACTCCATTCTTTTCAAATCATCCTTCATAGTTTCAGATGCAAATTCCCTAGTTTTTTCATTTGCAGAACAAGCATTTAAAGTGTAAGGTGCATGAGCCATAACCACAGAGATTTTATTCTCCTGCATAATTTTTAAAAGTTCATTTATATCTTCAGGATCAATTTTTTTAGCCTTTCCTCCCCTTGGATTGCGGGTAAAAAATTGAAATGTATTGGCCCCTATCTCAAGTGCTGTTTTTCCCATTGCTTCATAACCCTTGGCAGCTGATAAATGACAACCTATATTCAACATAATTACTACCTCCATTAAAGTGCTGCATTTACATTTTCTATTTTTAGAAGTTTCTTTTTTAAATCCAATCCTCCGGCATAACCTGTTAAATCTCCATTGGAACCTATAACACGGTGGCAGGGAATAAAAATTGGAATAGGATTCCTGTTATTTGCCATTCCCACCGCCCTGCAAGCTTTTTCATTACCTATATACGTAGCTATTTCCTTGTAGCTGCGAGTTTCACCATAGGGAATTTCCTCAAGTGCCTTCCACACTTTTTTTTGAAATTCCGTACCTGTAGGTGCCAGGGGCAGATCAAACAATTTCCTATTCCCATTAAAATACTCCTCAAGCTCCAGATATGCTTTTTTCAACAGAGGTGTTTCTTCAACAATATCATATTTTTCGCTAAAACTATTTTCAAAATACAGATTTGTAATGGCCTTTTTATTTTCGGCAATTCCTATTCTGCCTATTGCAATATCATAATAAAATATATTACTCATATTTTTTCTCCATTTTAATAAATTTGCGTTTTTTCTAAACACAGTATATCACAAATCTGTATTTTTTCATAAATTCAAATTTAATTATTGATCTATTTTACAGTTAAATGTTTTTCAAGAGGTTTCACATGGATGTTGCTTCTGTATTCTGTTTCAGTCCAATTGATATGCTCGGCAATGAAAGCTTCCGGATTCAATGTAACGCCTTCAAGCATAAACTCCTTAAATTTTTCATATCCTGCTCTGTCTATCAAATGGCCTCCGTGAATATAAACAGGCTTTCCACCAAGTACCCATTCTGAAAACCTGGGCCAATTCGACATTATTGCCAGTACACTTTCTTCAGTCAGCCAGTTTGCAAACATCTTTCCCATCCTTGGATACTGTTTCCCTGTCCTCCCACCGAGAATTATCTTATAAAAGTCATTATCCGGCCTGCGCCATGCCCCTGTTGGACATGCAATGACACATTCCCCGCACCCTACACAACAGCATGTATCCTTGTCTATTTTACCTCTGTCGTTAAGTGACAGTACCCGGGTCGCAGCTTTTTCACATTTTCTCATACAGGCTCCGCAGCCAATACACCTGTCCATATCGTAAATGGGTTTGGTGCATCCTATTATGCCAAAATCCTGAAAATGTGCTTTACCGCAATCATTAGGACATCCTGATACTGATATCTTGATATGATATGGATTGGGATAAATTATCTTCTCCAGTTTCTGCGCCAGTTTCTGGGTATTGACATTGGCTTTGATACAATGTGTTTCCCCAATACAAGCCATTATATTTCTAGGTGCAATATAAGGATAACCTTTGCCGGTTTCTATATTCACACCGCACATTTCATGTTCTATTGCATCTAAATAAGGCTGTATAAATCTGTTTACAGCAGGAACATCTTTTGCCTTTATTCCCGGAGCATTTAGAGTCTGCCTCACTCCCAAATGAAAATAACCATTCCCCCAGGTTTTACATACATGTTGAATGACATCCAACCATTTTGAGTCTATAAGTCCACCAGGCACACGCAATTGAAGCATAAACTCTCCAGGTACTTTTGACTGGCGAAAACAGTTATTCCTTAACTTATTTACATTACAATCTTCTACCACAATTCTTACCTCCTAATCAACGAGCTTTTTGCCTATCGTATAATTGAAAATAGGCCCATCCAAACACACATATGTTTCATCAATCCTACAATGTCCACATTTTCCAATGGCACAAGACATTTTTCTCTCAAAGGACATCCAAATTTTATCTTCCGGTATTCCATTTTTCAGCAGTTTTTTTCCAACAAACTTCATCATAACAGGAGGTCCCACTACCAGACATTCATAATTTCCAGCAAATTGTTGAAAAGGTATTTCCTCGATAAGATCAGTTACCATCCCCTTGTTCCAGTCTTTATAGTCTTCACCATCCAGAGTATAAAAAGTATGAAAGTATTTTTCAGCCTTCCATTTTTTCAATTCATCTGCAAACAAAACGCTCTGTGAATTTTTAAACCCGAGGATCAAGTAAACTTCTTCGGCATAATTCTGGTCATCATATAGAGCATTGATCAAGCTTTTAACTGGCGAAACTCCTGTTCCTCCGGCTATAATCACAACATTTTTATCTTTAAGACAACCTACAGGCCATCCATTGCCATAACATCCCCTGAGGAAAACATAATCTCCCTCTTTCAAATTGAAAAGTTCATCAGTTACCTTTCCAACTTTTCTGATAGTAAAATCCGCATAACTCTCTCCAAAACCACTTATGGAAATTGGAGCTTCTCCAAATTTAGGAATTGAGATCTGCATAAACTGTCCATGCTGAATGGGCATATGGTTTTCCACACGAAAAGTCCACTCGCTTTCTGTCTGGGGCAGTATTCTCAATATCTTATGTGCTTCCGGCCTAATTGGATTATTTAACATCATCAATTCCCTCCTCTTGCTTTATTTCTTCTATAGCCTTGGACAACTTGTTCAATGTTTCAGGATAGCTTATAAGTTCAGGGCATCTAGCTGAACATCTTCCACACCCTACACACATAGGTCCTGTATGAAATCTGGCACCATGCCCATATACCTTGTGTAGAATTTTATAGCGATATTTCTCAGAAGTTTTAGTCCTGAAGGAATGCCCGCCGGCTACCTTGTCAAATTCATCCAGCATACAGGAGGAACAAGTTCTTCTTCTCTCTCCCACCTGTTCATTTTGTGAATAAACTATATCCGTGGTTTCAAAGCACGTACAGGTACTGCAGGCAACCGTGCAAGAACCACAGGCAATACATCTGTCATCAAACTCATCCCACATTGGATGCTTCTTTAATTTATTTGCAATAACAATATTATCAATTACAGGATAGTTTATTTTGAGTTCATTTTCCTTGGGAAACTTAATCTCGTAGTCAGATAATTGGCAATTTTTAAAATATGCGTTAAAATCATCATCTACTACCTCAACATAGACATTCTCACCGAAGGATACTGCAATAGAGTGCATGTCAGTTATATTTGCACCTACACTGCAGCAAAAGCAGCCATCAAATTGATCTTTGCACTCCATCAATGCAAACTTTATTCTATCCCTTTTTCTCTTGTAAAAATAATCTTCTATATCACCATTTTTCAAATAGATCTGATCCTGAATTTTTATTGAATTTATATCACATGCCCTACCAAAGACCAAAATGTCCTTTTCACCCTTCATCTTACTCTCCCTGTATTCATCTTCTGTAAAATAAAACAAAGTCTGCGTGATTGGAGTGAGGACTTCCTTCATAGGATAGGTAGAACGCTCAGCATATTCTATTTCTTCATATCTATATACCGGCCTATATAAAATTAAATCCTGTTTTGCATATCTTCCTCCTCCGCGAACTCGTACCGGGGCATAGATAATATATTTTTGTTCCAATTCAGTAAATAATTCATCCATGTCCTCTGCTTTGAGCCGGTAAGTTTTTGAGGTTTTCATTTTAATTACATCCTTTCTTTAATATCTCGTGTAGCATATGCTACATGGATTGATTTTCTTTAACTAAATTATTTTATAAACATTACAAAACAGGTATTGGCCAATTCCCTATATGAAAATTATATTCCTTGCTATTTCTTTTGTAAAATGCTAAACTTATTATAATTTCATATCTTTTTATCTATGTATTTTTGTACAAAAAGGGAGGAACATCTATGACAATAAGAGATCTGGAAATTTTTGTTGCCGTAGCAGAAAGTGGGAAAATAGGATCGGCTGCAAAAAAACTTTATATATCTCAGCCCACTGTCAGCCACGTTATCTCCCAAATTGAGAAAGAATATCATGTAAAACTATTCGATAGGCTTTCTAGAAAATTATATATTACAGAAGTGGGAAAAGAATTTTTAAACTACGCAAGACATATCCTTGCAAATTTTCACGCAATGGAGAATTATCTACATCACGCTTCCGAACAAATATGTCTTCATATAGGTGCCTCACTTACTGTTGGGAGCTTTTTTCTAGGTGATATCATCTCCAAATTTGAAGAAAAATATCCTAAAATTCGTATTCGTGTATACATAGACAACTCTAAAAACATAATACAAAAGATCTTTGACGGAACTCTTGATATAGCTGTAATAGAGGGATTTGTAAATTCAAAAGACATTATAGCCGACGAGGTTTACCAAGATGAAATGGTTTTGATCTGCGGCAAAAATCACCCCTTTGCTTCAAAAAAATCCATTCATCTATCCGATTTGAAAAATAGAGACTGCGTATTGCGTGAAGAAGGTTCCGGTACCAGAGATTTTCTGATTAACCTAACAGAAGGCAGGGGAATACCCATTATAAAAAAATGGGTTTGCCATAGTTCAGATTCCATAATCAACATAGTAGCCGCTGGACAGGGTGTATCAGTTTTATCCAAGAGTCTATTAATTCATCAAGATAATGTAGTACAGATTCCCATAGAGGATCTTTCACTATATAGGAGTTTTAAAATAATTTATCATAAAGATAAATACATTTCTTCTGCCCTTAAAAAATTGATTGCAGAAATAAAAAAGTTATTCAATTCTGCTTCTTCAAAAAACAATGAATTCAATCAGTAAAATATTTGTTGAGCCATTTTCAAAAGTCAATCAAGAAGATCATTTTTTTCCATTGACAGAAATATAAATATTGTATATACTGTGTATATATTAATATATACAGTATATATGATCTTCAAAGGAGTACTACCAATGAACATAATTATTTCCAATATATCAAAGGATCCTATTTATGAACAGATTACAAAGCAGATAAAAGACAACATAATAAAAGGCAGCATTTCCGAGGGTGAACTTCTGCCTTCAATAAGAAATCTTGCCAGAGAACTTAAAATAAGTGTCATAACGACTAAAAGAGCCTACGAAGAACTGGAAAGGGAAGGTTTTATAGAAACAGTTCCTGGAAAAGGCTCTTATGTATCATCACAGAACAAGGATCTTTTAAGAGAAAAAAAGATCAAATCGATTGAAGACAAATTGATGGAAGCCATAGAAGAGAGCAAAATCATTGACCTTACAAAAAAAGATCTGGAAGAAATGCTGGATATTCTATATGACAATATGTAAATTGGAGGAGAGATAATGGATAACATTCTGGAGATTATAAATTTAGGTAAAACCTACAAGGATTTTACCCTGCACAATATAAGTTTCAATTTGCCCAGAGGATACATTATGGGGCTCATAGGTCCAAATGGTGCAGGTAAAAGCACTACCATAAAGCTCATAATGAATCTTGTAAAAAAGGATTCAGGGATTATAAAGGTTTTTGGCCTGGACAATTTAAAATACGAAAAGCAGATAAAACAAAGGATAGGCTTCGTATATGATGCAAATTATTTTTACGAGGATCTGACTACAACAGCTATGAAAAATATCATATCCCGTTTTTATAAAGATTGGGACGATAAAACTTTCAATAGATATATGGACGAATTCAATCTCCCCGGGAACAAAAAAATAAAACAGCTTTCCAAGGGAATGATGATGAAATATTCTCTTGCCATTGCCCTTTCCCACAATGCCGAATTCATCATAATGGATGAACCCACTTCAGGACTGGATCCGGTCTTCAGAAGTGAAATGCTGGATATACTCTACTCCATAATCCAGGATGAAAACAAAGCAATATTGTTTTCCACCCACATAACCACGGATCTTGAAAAAATAGCGGATTACATCACTTTTTTAAATTCAGGCAGGATAGTTTTTTCAGACACAAAAGATAATATTTTAGACAGTTACGGCATTGTAAAAGGTGATAAAAATCTGCTGCAGCCCGATATCAGGAAAAAACTCGTAGGTATAAGAGAAAATTCCTTTGGATTTGAAGGTTTGACCGACAACAGCTCTGAAATAAAAAAGCTGTTCAAGGACAAGGTTATAATTGAGAAAGCCACTCTGGACGATATCATGGTATACACTATAAGGGGGAACAAATAATGTGGAATTTGGTTTTAAAAGATATACTTTTACAAAAAAGAACCTTTGTTATACTTGTCTTAATTTCAATATTATTTACCATTAGTTTTAAAGATAATACCAGTGTTATCTATACATCTACCGCTGTTTTTACGGGCTACGCATTTTTAAGTAACAGTTTCTATCGCGACGAAAGAACTGAAATGATGCTGAACAGCCTTCCTATCAATAGAATAAATATAGTTATATCAAGATACCTGTCTCTGTTTATAGTTTTGATTATCAGCACAGTAGTTTTGTCTTTAGTTTTTATCTTTACAAAATATACAGGCATAGTACAACCCCCTGCAAGTGTAAATACTGAAGATATAATAGTAGCCCTTATAAGTATTCTGCTTTTCAGCAGTATACTTATCCCCATATATTTTAAATACGGATATTTAAAAACAAGATATGTGGTGATGATATTGTTCTTAGGTACATACTTTGTTTTTATGGCATTTGCAAAAATATTCGGTGAAAAAATTCAGCCTTTTATCATCTATTTGAGCGGTATTTCTGAAATCACAATGAGGTTTATTATTCTGACCATATGCCTAATCGTACTTTTGCTGTCGTTTTTTCTGTCCTATAGAGCATATAAAAACAAGGAGCTGTAAAAGGGGGTCTGACCTCATTCCAAAAAATGGAATGGGGTCAGACCCCCCCCTTGCAAAATTCACCATTATGTATATAATATTATGTATACATAATATTACTTATGTATATACTGAGCTTACTCTAAAATTTATAATATTTGTATGCTCAATCTGTTACAATTATTAATAAAAGGGAGGATGGCAAATGTTATATCGAAGTTTCGGTAAAACAAATGAAAAGGTTTCAATTTTAGGTTTTGGATGTATGAGGCTTCCACTGCTTCCTGGAGGCGACTCCAGTAAAATTGATGAGAAAAAGGCCATAGAACTAATTCGTTATGCAATCGACAATGGTGTAAATTACGTGGACACCGCATATACCTACCACGGGAACAGTTCAACAAAAGGGGGTGAAGGTGAGCCTCTTGTAGCAAAAGCATTAAAAGACGGTTACAGGGAAAAAGTCAATTTGGCCACAAAGCTTCCCAGTTGGTTAATAAATCAAGGAAGTGACATGGACAAATATTTAAATGAACAATTAAAGCGTTTAGAAACAGATCATATAGACTTTTATTTGATACATTCACTTAACCGTGACAACTGGAAAAGAGTAAAGGAAAATGGTGTTGATGAATTCCTAGACTCTGCTATAAAAGATGGCAGAATAAGATATGCCGGATTTTCCTTTCATGATAAATTAAAACTCTTTAAAGAAATAGTAGATTATTATGATTGGTCATTTTGTCAAATACAGTACAACTATTCAGATGAAAACTTTCAAGCTGGAACAAGGGGATTAAAATATGCCGCCCAAAGGGGACTTGGAGTTACAATTATGGAACCACTTAGAGGAGGAAAACTTGTCAACAGCCTGCCTAAAGAAGCCAGAGCTATTTTTGATAGATCGGGCTTTAAGAGGACACCAGCTGAATGGGGATTGAGATGGGTATGGAATCACCCAGAAGTGAAAGTTGTCCTAAGTGGAATGAACTCCATGGAACAAGTCAAGGAAAACATAAAGACAGCAAGCAAGGTTGAGGCAAATTTATTGACAGAAAAAGAATTGAAAATAATTGATCAAGTTAAGGATGTCTTTAATTCAAAGATGAAAGTCAACTGTACCGGCTGTGAATACTGTATGCCATGTCCATCTGGCGTAAATATTCCAGGATGTTTCAGTGCCTATAACAATTACAGTATTTTTGGAAAAGGTGACGATACCTACAATTCCATTTCATCTGAACACAGGGCTTCAAAATGCAAAGAATGCGGCAGATGTGAATCTCTATGTCCTCAAGGCATTTCAATACGCAGTAAATTAAAAGACGTCAGGTATCTGCTCGAAAAAGTACCTGCACTTTAATTTTATTTTTTACAAACTGACGTTATAGACATTGACAGGTAATGGCACAAACCTCTTTCATTTCAAAACTCCTGCCTTTTGTGCCTCTTACCGTCATTGTCCAAAAAATACTCTATTTTTAAAAATATCTTTCCACTTCATTTAAATTTCACGTAGGAAGGATATTTCCATTTTTTCAACTCTTCCTTAGGCAGAACATTAGGCTCCTTATTGCTGTTCAGCAGCAAAGCTCTATAATATATTTCCGCTATTTCCTCTACATATCTTGCTTTAAGATAGGCACTTTCTATATCTTTACCTACGGTTACAACTCCATGGCTTTCCAATAAACATGCATCCGATTTTTTAAGCGGCCCAACTATGGACTGAGCCAATTCTTTTGTGCCAGGCCTTTCATAATGTGCCACATATACAGTTCCTCCATAGTATACAGATTCATATACAATTGGTGGAATTTCTTTTTTCAAAACTGCAAAAGATGTTGCAAATCGTGAGTGAGTGTGTACTACAGCATTAATATCCTTTCTTGAATTATAGGCATAAATGTGCATCAGTACTTCACTGCTTGGTTTATAATCTTTTTTGTTTTCTATTACATTCAAATCCTGATCCAGTACACATATGTCCCTGCCAGTTAAATTCTTCCTGTCTACTCCCGAGGGAGTTATCAATACGCATCCTGTATCTCTATCCTTAATACTAAAATTTCCAGATTTATGTTTGCACAGTTCCTCTTCTTCTGCTTCTCTTGCCACTGCAGCCAATTCTTCTTTTTTATCTTCAAGCATAATACTCCCCTTTCTACCTTCCATTTTCAGTTTAGATTATCTTTTTTAAATTTTCTCCAAAGGGCGGATATACTATACCCTTTTCCGTTACTATGGCAGTTATATTTTCGTGAGGTGTTACATCAAAAGATGGATTATATACCTTCACTCCACTAGGTACAGTTCTGACTCCAAATCTGCAGGTGACTTCCTCAGGATCCCTCTCCTCTATAGGTATATCCTTTCCAGTTAAAGTATTTAAATCTATACTCGGTGTAGGTGCCGCTATATACATCGGTATATTGAAATACCTCGCCAAAATTGAAACTCCAAAAGTTCCTATTTTATTTGCCGTATCGCCATTGGCAGCTATCCTGTCGCATCCCACTATTACAGCATCAACCTTGTGCTGAGACATAACCACAGCTGCCATATTGTCCGTGATGGTTGTCACATCTATTCCCGCCATGTAGAGCTCCAGTGCTGTAAGGGTAGAGCCCTGAAGCCTAGGCCTTGTCTCATCTGAATATATTTTAAGATGCCATCCCCTCTCCTTTGCAATGTACATAGGTGCCGTAGCCGTTCCATATTTTGATGTGGCCAGCTGTCCTGCATTGCAGTGAGTTAATATTCCCATATTATCCTTGAGCAGTGTAATCAAATTTTCTCCTATGCTCCTGCATATCTTGATATCTTCACTGTGAATTCTTTTGGCTTCATCCCTAAGTATTTTCTTTATTTCAGGAATTGGTCTATCACTTTCATCTTTAATTTTTCTAAGCATTCTCTTCAATGCCCAGGAAAGGTTGACAGCAGTAGGTCTACTTGAATTCAAATACTGCGCTTTCTCTTCTACATAGTTATAAAATTTTTCAAAAGAATCCTCAGGCGCACTTCTAATTCCAAAATACAGTCCATAACCTGCTGTCACCCCTATAGCAGGTGCACCTCTTACTATCATCGTCTTTATAGCATCATAAATTCCTTCAACCGTACCATAAGTTTTATACTCTATGTAGTCTGGCAATTTTGTCTGATCCAAAAGTACAAGCTTATCTTCTCCATCTTCCCACTTAATAGCAAATAATTCAGACATTTTCTTACCTCCCCAAATTTTATTTTGCAGAATTTCTAATTAATTTTATAAATTCATCAATGGAATCAACATCGTCTCTATTTAGGAGAATAGATTGTCCAACTTTTAATCCCATTATCTGAGCTTTGGCTCTTTCCCTAAGGTCCTTTACTGCATCTATGTCAGGTACATGGGCCATTCCAATAATTCTTCTCATTATCTCACAGGCGCAAAACCCAACGGTTTCATGAATCAGATTTCTCACATAATATTTCCTGTAACCAGCTATTTTTGTTATTATATCTTTTGATTTATTTTGCCAAAGATAATTAAACTCCTTTAAAAATTCCCTCCATATATCTTCTATTGAAGTTAAAAGATAGACCCTATAACGTTCAATTTCCACTTTAGACTTATCTCTTCTTCCCTCCCAGGAAACATAATTCAAAATAAAATTAGCAAACAGCAGTCCCATATCGTATCCATAAGATCCATAAAATGCAAACTCGCAGTCAAACACAATAGTCTTTTCACTGTTTATAAATATAGAACCTGTATGCAAATCTCCATGAAGCAGTGACTCGGCTTTTGTCATGAATATATTCTTCAATTTTGAAACTTCAAGACATATTTTTTCATTTTCCCAGATTTCCTCTTTGACATAATCTCTTATATATTTATTAATTTCATTGGATCCAGCATCCATGTAAGGATCATTTAAAACAAGCTTTTCAGTTATATCACATAATTCAGGGTTTATAAATTTTCCTACAATTTTCTTCTTTTCCATAGGACTCATTCCCATATCCGATGTCAGGAATAAATTCCTTGCCATAAACCTCCCTATCTGCTGAGGAAAATTTTTAAAGGTTTTCATCTCCATCATGGCTTTTCTCAGGATTTCCATATCACCTAGATCTTCCATCACAGTCAATGCATATTCATTACTGTGGTAGTATATTTTTGGAACGCTGCCTGGACAAACTTTGTCCTGAAGTTTAAGTGTCTCAGCTTCTATTCTGTTTCTGTCTAAAGTCAATTTCCATCCTTCTCCTGCAATTTTCAAATAGGGAAGCGCTTGTTTTACAACAACTTTCCTATTATCATTTAGATCCACCACCCTGAAAACATAATTTAAATTGCCATCCCCTATTTCCCTGCTCTCAATTTCATGATCCTCTGGAAATATACCTACGCTTTTCAAATAATCACCTATGGTGCTTAATGTCATTTCTTTATACCCGCTCATTTTTAAGCCTGATTTTCAGCAATCAGGTCTTTTCACCTCTTCTTTCCCCTATATATTTTTATCCATTATAGGCCAAATATGAACAACTTCTTAAAATAGTATAACACAAACGCACTTTACCCGGCAGCTATACTTTTTGCTCAAATAATTTTAAAATCTCTTCCTCTGTCAGCGAAGCAATTCCCTGGCCTCCTGAAAGCTCTCCGCCAAGCAGGCTGTCTATAAGTTTCTTCTTTTCATCTTGCAGCTGTATTACCTTCTCCTCGATAGTACCTTTGGTCACAAGCTTTATAACCTCTACTACATGTTTCTGACCTATTCTATGTGCTCTGTCTGTAGCCTGCTGTTCTACTGCAGGGTTCCACCATGGATCAAAATGAATTACTACATCCGCAGAAGTTAAATTCAATCCTGTTCCACCTGCTTTTAAACTTATTAAGAATACCAAATTACTGCCGGTATTGAACTCATCTACCAATGTCATTCTATCTTTGGACGATACAGATCCATCCAGATAACTGTAATCTATACCCTCTATTTTCATCCTGTTTCCAATATTTTTAAGTATGGAAGTAAATTGTGAAAACACCAGTACTTTATGTCCTTCCTCCGTACTCTGAATTAAAAGCTCCACAAGTGCCTCAATTTTTGCACTCTTCCCATTATAATTTTCCATTATTACAGATGGATCAAGACAAAGCTGTCTCAATTTTGTAATGTATGCCAGTATCTCAATTTTACTGTTTTTAAATTCATCCTCCTTTACTTTCTTCTCAATGAGCTCAATGGCATGTCTTGCATAGGTTCCATAAACTTTTTTTTGCTTATCTCCCATGTTTACCATGACAGTTCTTTCTATTTTATCCGGCAGTTCCCCTACGACATCTTTCTTTCTTCTCCTCAAGATAAATGGTTTTACAAGTTTCTTCAGATCTTCAATTACCACAGGTTCTTCTTTGAATCTCTTGTAATACCTCACACTAAATCTCTTCTCATCATACAGATATCCCGGCATTATAAAGTCAAATATGGACCAGAGCTCCATGACGGAGTTCTCTACAGGAGTACCTGTAATAGCAAACCTTCTTCTTGCATTTATGTTCTTTACAGCTTCAGCATTTTGAGAATGGGGGTTCTTTATATACTGGGCCTCATCCAGCAGACAATAGTCAAATTTTATATTCTTATAGATCTTAAGATCTCTTTTTAAAAGACCATAGGTAGTTATAATCACATCATACTCATCTATATATTTTATCTGTTTTTCCCTACAGCTTTTTGAGCCATTCACCGCTGCTATCTTCATATCCGGGGCAAACTTTTCAAATTCATGAATCCAGTTATACACCAGGGATGTAGGCACAACAATTAATGACCTGCTTCCTGTACTTGACAGCAGAAAAACAATAACCTGCAGAGTTTTCCCGAGTCCCATTTCATCTCCCAGTATTCCTCCAAATCCAAGATAATCCAGTGTCTTAAGCCAATTATATCCTATTTTTTGATATTCTCTCAAAGTACCTCTTAAATTTTCAGGTTCCTTGAATTCAAGATCTTTTACATTCTTGAATTTATCAACTATTCTTTTAAGTTCAGCTGTTCCCTTTATATATCTTATATGATTCTTTTTCATATAGTTATTTATATAAACGCTCTTATTTTTATCTATCTCAATGTGATTATCCCTTATATTTCTCTGAGAAACCACATCCAGAAGTTTTAAAAACTTTCTAAGTTCTAGCTCCTCCAAATCCAGATATTCTCCAGTTTTCAATTTGTAATATTTTAAATTGTCTCTAAAAGCTCTGAGTATTGAAGCTGTTTCCTCTGAAGGTATATCCCCAAGTTTAAACCCCATCTCAAAATAGTCATATTTCCCTGATTTAATCTCTCCACTTATGTCTTTACTTTTTATAAATTTTATACCCCTGAAGTTTTCAGAATAAAACACATCTCCCATTTCTTGAAGTTTTCCTACTTCCTCTTTAAAAAATCTGAACGCATAGTCATCTCCCCTCATAAAATGGAATTTATTTTCAACTCTTTCAAATCCAAGTGATCCTAATGTCTTCAAAACAGCTTCCTCTTTTTTGGAATCTCTATATACGATCTTTCCGGTATAGTCTTCAAATATATTAAACTCAAAAGCACCATATTTTACTTTGACAATAAGTATAATCCTGGTGCCCTCTTTATCAAAGTAAAATTTAAACTCGCATTTTTCATTTACCACCTTGTTCTTTATAGCTTTTGACAAAACAATATTATCCGACAATAAATTAAGCCTTGGAATCAGTTCTCTAAGTATGACATCTTCCTCATCTCCCTGAAATGCAACTGAATTGTTTCCACTGAATACATCAAGAAAAGGCTTTATTCTAAAACAGTATTCCCTGTCTGGAAGATATATGGTTGAACCGTAGAAAAACACATTGTTTCTAGATCCCAAAACCATGGGCATTCCATTTAGAACCCTTAAAACATAATCCTCCTTTACCATTTTCAAATCAAATTCCAGTGGTGGAGGGCTATCAAGTATTTCAGTTTCAACACACCTATATAAAAATCCTTCATTTAAATATACCCTGTGTTTTTCTATTACTTTAAAAAATTCTCTCACCAGATAATCTGGTATATGTATATATTTCCCATCTATATTTGACTTCTTTACTCTTCCCCGATATGTGGAGCTTCCCTCTACACTTTTCAGCATCTGAATAAAATCCACAAGACATTTATCCCTCGTGCTGAATTTATCTTTTTTCATATCAAGAGTGAAATTTTTTCCATAGACTACAGGTATATTATTGTAAATTGCCAGCAAAAATTGATCTATATCTTTAAGTACATAGAGATTTCCTGAACTCATTGAAGTAAGCCCTATTTTAAACTGAGCGGAGATCTTATTCTCCCATTGATTTCTATCCACATAAACTTCTATTTTTATCTCCTTCTTATTTTTCTCATCACCTAAAAGCACAGATAAAGTATCCAAATTCTTATATTTAGATTGAAAAATATTCTCAGATTCTGATTCACACAAAAGAGAAAAATCTTTTAATTTGTCAGCAGCCCTGTAAAAAGTAGCTATCAGATGCTTGCAGCAATAGTTTTCCCTTCGGAATTCATTATTTTCATAATCTCGACAACTGCAGTAAGTTGATACTATGTTTTTATTCTCCGCATCCAATTCAATTTCCGTATTGTATTCACTTACAAGGCTTTCCGAAATGACTCTGCCCTTTATATACACAAGTGTCTCCCTGTTTGTGATCTCTATAGAAGAAACCAGATCATTGTCTATAATTCTCATTCCCTTGGCATGATTTTTTCCGCTTATCTGTTCATTAAATAACTGCAGTAATCTGTCTTTATTCATCCTACCACCCTGATATCCTATATTTTATACAGACTTTAATTATACCACAAATAAACTTCCAGGATAAAATCATATAGAACAGGTAATTTTCTAGGTCATATTCACATAAACTATACCGTAAATAATTTTGTGGAGCAATCATGAACTATAGAAATAACTTATTTTATTCCAGGGCTAAAGCCGTAAATTATGCCGTAAAATATGCCCAATCACCAAATCCATCTTATAAATATTTTCTTGTACAAGGCGACAATGGAGGTGACTGTACAAACTTTATATCACAATGTCTCAGAGCTGGAGGTGCTCCAATGGTATTTTCAGGTAAAAACAGGTGGTGGTATACCAGCAAGAACTGGTCAGTTTCCTGGGCTGTAGCCGGTTCTCTTTACTGGTATCTAAAAACCAACGCCACAAAAAATTTATATGGTGTCAAGGGTATGCAGGTCGACTCTGTATCAATGCTGGAACCAGGCGATTTAATATTCTATGAAAATAGAAAAGGTAGAATACAACATTCTGTAATGATAACTTCATTTAACAGAAGTTATCCTCTGATATCCCAGCATACTCCAAATGTTTTAAACATACCTTATGAAAAAGATTGGGCTATAAGAATGTATTTTTTAAAAATATATTCTTAGTTTACTATTTTATTCTATAAAATGATCAAATTTGTTCTCAATTATTTTTTTACTATTATAGCCATCAATTTAATAATGATATAGTTTGAAAAGACTGTTAGAATATAGACAAGCCTAAATTCCCAAAAATATTGATTAAGGAGCTGATCAGCATAAGTTATTAGTTGTAATTTCTAAAATCACTTTAACAGCACTTCAATTGAAAAGTGAACTAAAAAATACAATATAACAAAATTTAGGAGGATTTAAAATGTTAAAAATCAAGCATAAAATATTTTCATCTTTAATAGTTGCAGCACCATTATTAGTAAACGCTGGGGTGGCTACAACAGTTCACGCCAGTCCTGTAAACAATAATTCCTGTAAAAATTACGAAACAGTCTGTAAATCAGCAGATTCAAATAATTGTGTAACTATCGATGGCGTAAAATATGATTGTTCAAAACTTATTCAATCCATCTGCTCAGGTGTTGATTCAACATCATATAATTGTACAAAATAGTATATTTAAAAATACATTCATATTAAGATAGAACTCCAACTCATGAAGTTGGAGTTCTATCCTTTTCTCGCATATTCTTTCACAATGTCCTATTAAACACATATGCCTTAATTCACTCTAAAATATTATTATTTTGACCTTCTATATCCTGCAGCTTGTGCCTCTTCTTCCGTATTAAACCATGCTTCAGGATTGGTTTTGTCATAATAACTATCTCCTGGCATATGATATATTTTTTCACCCTTTGAATTGATATTGCCCTTTATGGATCCGTGGCCAGAAGAATCACTGTCTTTTACACTTGAGCTCCTCTCTGATGAAATACTTTTACCTTTTGTATCCCCTACACTGTCTCCCCGTGTAGTCCCACCGGAATTTACAGACCACAGACCCCTGTCGTTTTCTCTGGCTTCCCTGCAAAATTTTCTAAAGTAATCTGCATATTTTACATTGGGCTGAATGGTCATCTGCTGCGCATATCCATTCACAGCCAGTATAGCATTAAACATTTTATTTCTAATCTCACTTTCATTTATTTTCTCCGGCTGAGACAGCCATACATACCTTAAAAGTCTTCCATATTTATCCGTATCCCCTGCATCCTTTTCCAAATATACGGTTTTCCCTAAAAGATTTGATTTTGTATAGCTGCTTGCCTCTTCACCATACTGCTCATGCTTAGTTGTGCTCTCAGGAGTATTGACACCTATAAGTCTTACTTTTGCATTTTGCCCGCTCTCCAACCTCACATATACCGTATCTCCATCTATATGCCTGCTCACCACTGCTTTTTCCAGCTGCACCGAAGTCTTGGATTCATAGCTTGTACTATTGTGATCATCACTGTCCCCAGAAACAAGTACTTGCCTGGATTTATCCTCATTTTTGTTATCACTGCTGAAATCCGAACATCCTACTGCTGAAAACAATATAATTGCAATAACACAAATACTTAAAAATTTTTCTACAATTTTTTCGTTTTTCATTTTATTATCACCATCTTTCAGCAATTTTTACGCAACCATAATGATTATACCACATTTGTCATCAACTCATGTTATAATAATAGGGCAAAGGATGTGTAATAATGAATCTATTGACTGCAGAAAATATATGTAAAAACTACAGTGAAAAAATACTGCTTGAAAATATATGTCTTGGAATAAATGAGGGGGACAAAATAGGTATAATAGGTGTCAACGGCACGGGTAAATCCACTCTTTTAAAAATTCTTTCCGGATTTGAAATACCTGACAGGGGCAGAATTACAAGGGCAAATAAATGTGACCTGGGTTACCTTCCTCAAAATTGCGATTTCAGCAGCAGTGATGCCACAGTACTGGAACAGATTTTCAGAGGAAATTCCTCGGTAATGAAACTTTTAAGAAAATACAGGGCCGTCCTGGGTCTAATTAAAAAAGATCCGGACAATACAGAGCTTCAAAACAGTATCTTTGATCTCAACTCCAAAATGGAGTCAGAAAATGCCTGGGGGATTGAAAACAAGGCCAAAACCATACTTACAAAATTGGGTATTGTTGATTTTGACGCAAAAGTATCCACACTTTCAGGAGGGCAAAAAAAGAGAATAGCTCTGGCTTCCACGCTCATAACTCCTTCAAATATCTTGATACTTGATGAACCTACAAATCACCTTGATGATGAAACCATAGAATGGCTGGAAGATCTTTTGGATAAATTTAATGGTGCACTTGTCATGGTGACCCATGACAGATTTTTTCTGGACAAAATCACGAACAGGATATTTGAACTTAGCCATGGAAATTTATACAGCTATACGGGAAATTACAGCACCTTTCTGGAGAAAAAGGCAGAGAGACTGGAAAGGGAAAATGCAGATGACAGAAAGAGAAAAAGCCTTATTAAAAAGGAACTTGCCTGGATAAGGAGAGGTGCGAAAGCAAGGAGTACAAAGCAAAAAGCAAGGATAGAAAGATTTGAAAATCTAACATCAGAGAAACATATAACATCAGATCCAAAACTGGACATAGACATCAAAAGTTCGAGGATAGGCAAAAAAGTGATAAACATAGATAATATAAGCAAGAGTTTCGGAGATAAAATAATTGTCAAGAATTTTTCATATAATATACTGAATAATGATAGAATAGGTATACTAGGGCCAAACGGCTGCGGTAAATCCACTCTGATGAATATATTGAGTGAAAAGATCTTGCCTGACAGCGGGAGTATAGATATAGGTGAGACAATTAAAATAGGATATTTTTCCCAGGAAATACCCGACATGGATATGAATCAAAGGGTCATCGAGTATATAAAAAATACCTCGGGATATGCCGATACTGAAAGCGGTGAAAAAATAAGTGCTTCGGCGATACTGGAAAAATTTCTCTTTGAACCTTCGGTTCAGTGGACTCCTCTTGGGAAACTTTCCGGCGGGGAGAGAAGACGTATCTATCTTTTAAAAGTGCTCATGGAATATCCCAATCTGCTTCTTCTAGACGAACCCACAAACGATCTTGATATAGAAACCCTGACTATTTTGGAGGACTACCTTCAGAATTTCAAAGGAGCTGTTGTGTCCGTATCCCACGATAGATATTTCCTCGATAAAATAGTCAACAAGCTGTTTGTTTTCGAAGGTCACGGCAGGATCTCCCAGTATACCAGCAGCTATTCCTATTTTCGCCAGATGCAGAGAAAAAAGCAAAATGAAATTTCAGGTGGAAATATTAAAGAAAATAAGGCGAAAAAAATTCACACCCATACTCGAGAAAAGAAGTTAAAGTTTACCTATAAAGAGCAACTGGAATTCAATGAAATAGACGGCATAATCGAAAATCTGGAAAATGCCATATCTGAAAAAGAACGGGAAATGGAGGAGGCATCTTCTGATTATATACTTCTCGAAAAACTCACAGCTGAAAAAGAGACTTTGAAAAAAGAGCTGGATAAAAAAATTGACAGGTGGACTTATCTAAATGAACTCAATGAAAAAATTCAGGAAAGCAAAACACATGGGGTATATCAATACCCCCATTAGTACTTCAAAAACGTGATCCTAAAAGTAGTTCCTGCTCCAAGTTTGCTCTGAACGTTTATAATTCCATCATGGGCTTCCAATATAGATTTTGAAAGTGCCAGACCTATTCCTATGGAATCACTGCTTTTTGAGGTTCTGGCTTTATAAAATCTCTTGAATATGTTGGGAAGATCTTTTTCACCTATGCCCTCCCCATTATCCGATATGGTGATTCTCTTATAAATTGGATTTTCCATCACACATACATCTACTTTACCTCCTCTTTGAGTATGTTCTACACAGTTTTTAACTATATTTATAAGAGCCTCACAAAGCCAGTGTCTGTCATGGTAAAATACTATTTCTCCCTCTTCATGGAATTTCACCTGTACACCTGCCGATACTATTTTCTCTTCAAGAGCCTCTATAGAATATTTTATTGTTTCGTTCAGACTCTGCCCCTTCATATGAAATTCTATTGCCCTAGCATCAAGCCTTGCCAGTTTCAATATGCTCTTAATAAGCCAGTTCATCCTGTAAAGCTGGTTCCTGCTGCTTATGAGGAAGTTTCTCGACTGCTCTTTTGAAAGCTGTTTGTTAAGCAAAATATCATTGTAAACTATCATAGAAGAAAGAGGTGTCTTAAGCTGGTGGGATATATCAGACAGAAGTTCAACCAAAAATTGTTTCTCTTTTTTAAGCTCATTCAGATTATTTCTTATAATTTCCCTCATTGAATTGAATGAAACGGAAAGTTTTGAAAAATCCCCTTCTCTATCTTCACCTATTGATATGTCATAATCCCCTTCCACTATTTTCTTTGCACCAAAATTTAACCTTCTTATTCTCTCATAAAAATATCCATACTGAATATAGTTAAGCAAAAAAAATATAATCAGCATACTTATAAATATCAGGATTATATTTAAATTTTCCCTGAGTGCAGATTTATTAATATATGGGAAAAGTTCATTTTCCAATTTTTCGCTTAATCCATATTGTTCTAATATATGTTTCCCCTTTTGAGCCTCTTCTTCATCCGCCCCAGCTGTAATAACAGGTATTATTTCCCTGGCAATTTCAGGATTATTCCTGTATATCCTTTCGGTTACGGCTCCAAAAGTTAGTACATAATCCTGCTTGAGATTATAATGATACATTTTTAAATTTAAAAGCACAGCCGTCATAAAAAACACATTTAAAATCAAGAGAATTGTCGCACTTCTCCTGAGCTCGGGATTTATAAAATATCTTCTCATATCAATTACTCCTTGTTGACCTTTTTATTCCATATATAACCCATACCTCTCTGTGTAACTATATACTGGGGTTCCCTTGGATTATCTTCTATTTTTTCTCTTATTCTCCTTATATAGACTGACAGTGTATTCTCGTCAAAAAAGGATTTTTCACCTTCAATAAGGCCGTTTAATATCTCATCCCTCTTCATGAGAACTTCAGGGTTATTTAAAAATATAAGAAGCAGCTTATACTCCTGTGCTGTAAGCATCACCTTTTTGTCTCCCTTTTTCACCAGAGCGCTTGTAGTGTCCACTGTTATATTTCCGCTCTGAAACATGCTGCCTGAAGGTTCCCTTTTATAATTTCTTCTTATTATAGCCTTTATTCTAGACAAAAGCTCTCTCACCCCAAATGGTTTGGTTATATAGTCATCTCCACCAATTTCCAAACCAAGCACAATATTTACTTCCTCGTCAAGAGCAGTCAGAAACACTATGGGAACGTCACTTTTGCTCCTTATGTATTTACACAGATCATACCCGCTTCCATCAGGCAGATTTATATCTAGAATAATAAGATGGATCTCTTTATCCTCCATTATTTTCTTTGTATCTTTAATTGTTGACACTGTTAGGACTTCATATCCTTCATCTTTTAAAGTAAACTCTATTCCCGCTGCAAGGGCACTGTCATCCTCTACCAGCAATAATCTGTACATTGACTTTACCTCACCATCAATATTGAATGTAAAACATAATAATTTTACTGTTCTAAATTAATTATACCATTCAGTGTCATAAATCCAAATGATACCATCAATTACAATCTGGTGATTTGCCGTTTTCGATAGAAAAAATAAAATCATCTATCATAAATTCAAAGCTGTCTTCTACTTCTACATCAGGTTTATGCTGAAAATATCCAAGAAAAGTCAATGATACAAATCCATGCAAAATACTTCTTAATTCACGACTTTTATGGACTAAAATCACCCTATCATCTATATAAAAATTTAAAATGCTTTTAATAATGCTCATGGTTTCTCTTGCCATACAATTTATTTCTTTATTTTTCGTGCTGGGAATATTCATGAAAAGTTTATAAGCCTCCCTGTTTTCAAAAGCAAAATCCCGATAAATATGGGCAAATTGCCTGATTGCATCCTCTCCACTTTTACCTACCAGTCCCTGCATTAATTTAAAATTCAATATGCGAATAACATATACTGTCATCTCTGTTTTAAGAGCATCCATATTATCAAAATGATTATATAAAGATGGATATTTTATATGCAGTTTATCTGCAATTTTTTGAAAAGTAACTCTATCAAAGCCGATCTCCTCAGCCAATGCAAAAGCAGCCTTAATTATCTTTTCGCCGGTTAGGTTCCTTTTTTGCATAAATATCTCTCCCCATACGTTTATTTATCCGAACGCTACCATTGCTAATACTCCAACTTCTTAAAATCGGAGATAGATACTTGTTACACGTCTGGATAAGCATAGTTTAGCATTACTATGAAGGTTTATCAACTTTAAACTATACTACTATTTGATAAATTATAAATTATAGTTTATTATTATATCATATAGTACGAAAAGAAAGGGTAATATTTATATGGAATTGTGGAAAAAAAATCTGGTTGTCTGCTGGTTTGGAATGTTTGTGACAGGTATAGGAATGAGTCAAATTGCTCCTGTATTACCTCTATATATAGGAAATTTGGGTATTTACAATACCTCTTTAATTGAACAGTTTTCAGGAATTGCATTTGGTGCTACTTTTATAATATCAGCTATTTTTTCACCAATCTGGGGTCATGCTGCCGATAAATTCGGTCGAAAACCAATGCTCCTTCGCGCAAGTCTCGGCATGGCAATAGTTATAGGAAGCATGGGATTTGTGCATAATGTATATGAACTTATAGGATTGAGGCTGCTGCAAGGCGTTATAACTGGTTATAGTACGGCTTGCACTACATTGATTGCAACTCAGACGGACAATGAACATGCAGGTTGGGCTCTAGGTACACTTTCAACGGCGAATATAGCAGGTTCCTTACTTGGACCGGTAATCGGCGGTTTCATAGAAGAAAACTTTGGCCCTAAAAATGTATTTTTTATAACAGGTGCACTACTTCTGATTGCATTCATTATAACGGCTTTATTTGTAAAGGAATCTTTCACCCGTCAAAATAATAAAATATTGAAGATCAAGGAAGTATGGGACAGCATACCCTACAAAAATTTAACTGCTATAATGTTTGTGACATCTTTTATATTAACTATGTCGTTATATTCTGCTGAGCCAATTATAACGATATATGTCACTCAATTATCCCATAATATGAATCATGTGGCATTGATTGCCGGAATGGCATTTTCAGCCTCAGGTCTTGCAAATATAATCGCTGCCCCAAGGCTTGGAAAACTTTCAGATAAAATTGGAACCCATAAGATCATGTTGACATCACTTATAGCCGCTGGATTGATTTTCATACCACAGGCATTTGTAAAAGATCCCTGGCAGCTTATGGGACTCAGGTTTTTACTTGGATTGGTAATGGGAGGGCTTAATCCTTCTGTAAATGTAATGATCAAAAAAATCACTCCAGACTTTCTCACTGGTAGAATTTTCGGATTTAATATTTCTGCCCAATACCTGGGAGTGTTTGGAGGTTCGATTTTAGGAGGACAAGTATCTGCCTGTTTAGGCATCAGATATGTATTTTTCATTACAGGAACATTGCTTTTAATAAATGCCCTATGGGTTTATTTAAAAGTGTATAAAAGGCTCATTCCAACTTAAATAATAACATTTTTAGGAATAAAAAATGGACATTTATTTATCTTATCCTCATATATGTCAGCTTCTATTCCAAAAACTTTTCTTAGCAATTCCTTTTTTATTATTTTATACGGCATTCCCATGTCCCACAGCTTACCATCCTTTATAACAACAATTGTATCTGAATATCTTGCAGCTTGGTTCAAATCATGCAGAACCATGATCACAGTTAAGCCCAGTGTCTCGTTTAATTCCTTTATTAATTCCAGAATTTCCATCTGATAGGATATATCAAGAAATGTAGTGGGTTCATCCAGCAAAAGTACTTCAGGCCTCTGAGCCAGACACATGGCCAGCCACGCTCTCTGCTCTTCTCCTCCGGACAAGGTTGTAACAAACCTCTGTCTCAAGGGGACAAGTCCGGTTTTCTCCAGTGCCCAATCTATTATATCCATATCTTCTCTGTCAAGTCTTCTTCTGAATTTCAAATGCGGATATCTGCCGTAGGACACCAGTTCTTCCACAGATATATCTGAGGCTATGTTTTTCATCTGCGGAAGTATGGACAACTTCTGTGCAACGGCCCTGGTATTCATATTTCTGATATCAGTTCCATCTAAATATACATTACCTCCTGCAGGTTTTAAACATCTGCCTACAGCCTTAATTAAAGTTGATTTTCCGGAGCCATTGGGCCCTATAATTGTAACTATTTCTCCAGAATGTATATCAAAACTGATGTCTTTTACAACTATCTTATTTCCATAATTCACTTTTAGATTTTCAACTTTCAATTCCATATCAATACCCTCTCTTTCTTCTAAGCAAATACAGAAAAAAAGGAGCTCCCAGAGCTGACATTATAATTCCCACAGGTATCTCCATAGGTGCAAACATCACTCTCGCAAGGGTGTCACACAGCATGACCATAGCAGCCCCTGTAAAAATAACCGATGGAAGCAAATATCTGTAATCCGAACCAATAAACAGCCTCGTCATATGCGGTACTATAAGTCCTACAAATCCAAGAAGGCCTACAACACTTACTGCACTTCCGGCCAGCAGGGAGGAGATCACGATAAAGACAAACCTGGTTCTTTCTACATTCAATCCAAGACTTGTAGCTACTTCATCCCCCATCATCAATATGTTCAATTTGTTGGGCATCAGTAAAAGTAGAATAATACCCACAGAGGCATAGGGAAATAAGGTATTTACCTGCTTCCATGTAGTTGACGAAAGCCCTCCTACCATAAACCCTATAATTCCCGCCACTTTGTTTGGATAAAATGTCATAAGTGCATTTGTCCCTGCTCCCAACAGAGAAGAGACGGCAACTCCGGCTAATATCAGTCTTGTTGGTGCTACTCCTTCTCTCCAGGCTAAAAAATATATAAAAAGAGTAGCCATCAGTGCACCTGCAAATGCCCCCAAAGGTGCCAGATGATAAAAATCCGGAAAAAGTATGAGAATTATCAGTGTCATAAGTCCTGCTCCGGAGGAAACTCCTATAATATTCGGTCCCGCCAATGGATTTCTCATAACACCCTGCAGTATGGATCCCGACAGTGCAAGGCAGGTTCCAACAAGAGCAGCCACTATGGTTCTGGGCAGTCTGACATTCCATATTATCTGATAATTTACTGTGGATTTTTCAAAGAATACCGCATTCACTATTTCTTTGGGACCTATATTTACGGCTCCATTCCCTACACTTACAAAAAAACTGATAATAGATACAACTATAAAAATCAATAAAATAAATCTTTTTCCAATCCTTTGAGTTGTTATATTGCCCTTAACCATTTTCTATTCTCCTCAGTATTAATTGTTCCAGTCAAAAAGCCTTATATCCTTCATATCAAAACTGCGGGCTTTTTTAATTTGTTTTGTTGAATACATGGGGATAAAGTATCTTTGCCAATCCTTCATAAGCTTCGGCATACCTTGCATTTGGCTTGTACAAATATAAATCTTTAGGAAGAATTATATACCTTTTGTTCTTCACAGCAGAAAGAGAATTCCATGCCGGATTATCCTCCACATCTTCCTTTAGCTTTTCCATTATCTTTTCTTTGTCACTTCCCATAGTCTGTACAAATATAAAATCCGGATTCTCCTGTATTATCTTTTCCATGCTAAATACCTTTGCCTCAGATGAATTTGCCTCTGCATCCGATATGTTCACTGTATGCAGATCTTTAAGCATTTCCCCCAACATTGAATGGGAGTTTCTGACTGTAATATCTTTGGCCGTGGCAAATATTATTAAAACCTTATATTTTTTATCCTTTGGAGTTTCTGTTATTATTTTATCTACATTTTTCTTTACCTCATCAATATGTTCTTTATACAAATCCTCTCTTCCGGTAATTCCACTAAAAAGTCTCAGTGTCATATAATAATCCTTTAAATAGGTATTAGCTAAAGCGATAACTTGAATATTATTTTGTTCCAACACCGGTACCATTGCTGCCTGATTTTTGAACTCGTCAGTTGCTATGACCAAATCCGGCTTCAGTGCCAATATCTTCTCCAAACTTGGAGACCCTGGAGTTCCAACAACCTGGGCAGATTCGGCATTTTTAACAGGCTTTTCTTCAGCTTCTTGAACTCTTCCTATTACTTTTCCACCGCAGCTGTCCCAAATATCAAGATAAGAATTATACAGGCAGACAACTCTTTTGGGATTCTTTTTTATAGTTACTTTTTTCCCTCTGGCATCTGTAAATACTACACTGGTTTTATTAAGTGTCACGCCATATTCAGACGCCGATTTAATTTTTTTCTGTTCCGTATCGACTTGATTGCTGCTGCCATTTTCACTATTAACACTTTTGCCGCATCCGGCAAATACAGATGTAACCATTACAATAACCAATACCAATAAAAATATTTTTGTCTTTTTCATATTCCATTCCTCTCTTCCTATTGACTTTTGATAGCTGGTGTTATCTAGTTTTCCTTGATGCCTTCTTGTCAGAATCTTGCTGCAATCCAAAGCAAAAAACCATAGCCTTTTCTGCTATGGTTATATACAAACAAAATTCATATATAAACAACCACTTCCCTCCGAAGGCTTATTTATCAAAAAATTTACAGGCAGGTCTCCTGGCTCATAGTTCATTTTAATCTCAATACCTTCCCGGAAAAATATTTCCAGTGGCAAATATATATGATTTCATCCCTATTTACAGTAGCGGGGGCTGCAGCGGATTTTTACCGCTTTCCCTATTAATTTTTTAAAACCTGTAACTTTTAACCTTTTTAATTGTAAAAAATCATCTCTTTAAATATCTATTAATATTTTTAATTATAACACATATATCTTTATATTTGCAGTAACAAAAATATCAATTTTACAAGAAAGCCTTTTCTTCAATTCAAGCCACTTCATGCCTGCAATAGGATAAAACTGTAAGAATTAAAAACAACGGAACGGCAGCAGCCGATGCGGTGATCATTACATAGGGCGACCAAAAACTGTAAGATCCCAATGTGAGAAATTTAAGTTCTACAAGGCTAATGCCGAAACTGTTTCCAAGACCTACTCCTCCAGAGGGCAGAATCATCCTCAGCCAGTTCACTGCATTGCTTCCTGAAATAGAGGAAAGTATGAGAGGCAGCAGACAGAACACAATGGCTATTATCATGGAATTCACTGTATTTCTACATTTTGCAGACAGAAACAGTGTAAAGCTGACAGTGGCAAGAAGTGTAAGCAGACCTGCAGCTGCAGTGATCATCTCAAATTGACCTACATTTATAGCAGGAAGGCAGATGGTTTCCACACTTTGAATTGAAGTTTTTAAACTTTCCCACCCAAATACACTGTTTTCAACCAAAAGGAAAATGGAAATACATACCGCAGAGGTTATGCCGCAGATCAGAACAACAGAAATTATCTTGGATACAGCAAGTTTCGTCCTTCCGTATTTGGTACACCTGAGTATATTGTCCGCTCCTGTCTGATATTCTGCAGAAAATATAGGGGCAGTAATAAACGTACATAAAAACACCAGCAAGAAGAGCAAGATGATGAGGTAACTTCCCGCATCGCTGCTGCCAAAACCATAGGTGAATTTGAAGGGCTTATCCACTTTTTCATAGAGGGCAAGAGCTTTTTTCTGGGCTGAAGGCTGAATGGCTCTATTTTTTATTTGCCAGGTGTATTTTTTATAGAAATTTTCTGCCGCTTCCCCGGGAGAAATTTTGCTTAAATCCACAGGTGTCTTGGTCTGTGGATCTGCATATACATTCTCTAACCTGTTTATTATATGTTGAAATGGAAGTATTTTTTTATTAAGGACGTCCTGGGGAATATTATCCTTATAAATACTTCCGTACTTCTTTGCAACCTCCTGGTAATTTTTAACTGCCTTCTGTATTTTATCCGGTGTGATATCCCCTTCAACTGTAGTTTTCTTCATAAGCTGTACGGCTTTTATTCCTGAAACTGTAACATTGTTTCCATTCTCGTTTACATAATTGTAATTGACAAAGGATATGGGAAAATAGGCCAGGGCTCCAGAAATTAAAATGGCCGCTATCAGCAAAATCCAGGTGGAACGGGTTTTCAGAACCCTTTTCAATTCCAAATAAAAAATACTCATGTCAAATCTTCTCCTTTCTTGTTTCCTCTTGTGGAAACAGCCATAGATACAGATCCTCCAGCCGCGGTACGGCCTGTTTTGAATCAGGTATATCCGGGGCATCCGACAAATACCTGATGAAAAGATTTCCATCTTTTTCATTTAATATATTTACAATACGGACAGCTCCTTCATAATAGGGAAGTCGTTCAGGAGGTATTATGCTCTCCCATACTTTGCCTTCAACAGTTTTCACAAGTTCATCCGTAGTTCCCTTTGAAATTATCTTTCCATCTTTCATGATGGCATTGCAGGTGGCAATGTATTCCACATCGGAGACAATATGGGTGGAAATAAGTACAATTCGATCCCTGGAAAATTCAGAAATAAATTTGCGGAATTTCACACGTTCTCCCGGATCAAGACCGCTGGTGGGTTCATCCAGAATCAGCACCTCCGGATCATTCAAAAGAGCCTGTGCAATACCTACACGTCTTTTCATACCTCCGGAGAGCTTGGAGATTTTCTTTTTCCTCACTTCGGCTAGAGTAAGAATCTGAAGCAGTTCATCTATTTTTATTTTTGTATGGTTTTTGGTGAGTCCTTTCAAAGCTGCAACATATTTCAGATAATCCACCACTGTAAATTCAGGGTAAAAACCAAAATCCTGGGGCAGATAACCCAAAATGTCACGATAGGCTTCTTTTAGTACCTCGATTTCAATTCCGTCATATAGTATCTTCCCTGAAGTGGGACCGGTAATGCCTACCATCATTTTTATCAAGCTGGTCTTTCCTGCACCGTTTGCACCGAGAAGTCCCCATACACCAGGTGATACATTCAAGTTCACACAGTCCACAGCAGTTTTGTCCTTATATTGCTTGGTTAAATTACATATCTCAAGTTCTATTTTTATCACCCCTTTGATTTTTTTAGTATTTAACATCTAAACTCTATACTTTGATATTTTAACAAACGCAGATCCTGTTGAATTTCACTATCAACTTATATATCTGAAAGGCAAGAACTGCTGCAAAAAAAACACTTAGCACAACCCATCCGGTTAAAGCTGCCCGATGGTAAGCTTGAGGCACCAATGTGTGAAACAGAAACTGCAGCGATAATATGAGCAGACAGAAAAACTCACAGGCAAACACATTGTACTGACTGCGGTTGCTCCGAAGGATGAAAATGCATCCGCAGCAGGACACCAGAAAAGGCAGCAGCAGATAAAAAATTACTAAAGCAGTGGAAATACTCACTTTGCTAAATGTTACAAGAGAAACAGCCAGCAGGAAAATACCGTCACCCAGACCAATTACAATGAGTCTTGCTGATAATAATCCGGACATTGACATAAATGAAGCTGTCTCCACTTCCTGCATCTTGTATCTATAAGATCTGCACAAAAATGGCAAGCCGGTCATAGTTATGAAAATTGCAAATAGACAGAGCAAATCCGGCAGGTGTCGGGCTGCAATATATTTAAAGTCTTCCTGAAAAATAGTAGTGAGCAGCAGCCACATAAGAATCAATATTGAACCCTGGAAAATCCATATTCTCCTCCCCATAAACGGAATCTGTTGAAATAAAAACTCCACATATCCAATTCTCTCCCTTGACCTGTGCTTTTCATATTCACTATTTGCCAGACTGATGGCTTTCTCAAGCTGTTCACCATGATACACAACAGGTACATTCAGGGCTTTTTTTAAATCCAAGCACAATTTTTTATTCATGATCATTTTCTCCTTTCTTTATCCGAAGGCTAGTATTCCTTATTAGCAAATTCCATCTGAGCCTAAGAATCACTTTATATTTTTTTCAATTTGCTTCAGTGCCGATCTCAATCGGGACTGTACCGTTCGAAGTGGAATGTTTTCTATCTCTGCAATCTCTCTCAAGGATAAATCCTGTGCAAAACGCAGAAGTACAATTTCTCTGTGTTTTTCAGGAAGTTTCTGCACTAAATCTTTCAAGTCCAGATCAGCCTCCACTTTTTCAAATCCCTGCTCCCTGTAGGACAGATCTTCAGTCAGGGATTCTGTTTTCTTTTTTCGCCAGATATCTATACACACATTGGAAGCTACCTTATAGATATAAGCTCTGAATTTTCCATTATGTACGTACTTTTTGAAATAACGGGCCATCTTTAAAAATGTTTCCTGTGCGGCATCCTCTGCTGTCTGGCGATTTGGCGTATGCCAGAGACAGTATCGGAATATGTCCGGATAATAAAGAGCAATCAGCTTATCCATATAAGCCATATCTTCATTTTCAATTTTTTGTAGTAACCTGGTCTCACGAACCATCCTGTATCCTCCTAAACAACCTGCAAAAACCTTTTCTATATTATATAACGTTTATAAACAGCAAAATGATTTAAAAATTATCAATATCAAAAATAAGCCATCACTTTGCCCGACTATTTTCGCTAAAAAGTCGAAAAATATCAGTAAAGGATGACTTAATTGTGACTATACCATTTTATTATGTAAAGGTTTCACTATATAAGAAGACTTAACAACAAGCATGCAATTAAACCCACATTTGATTAATAAACTTTAAACACAAAACTACATTGCATCATCTAAATCATTTAAATCTCTTCCGGTAACATCTTCAGAAGCATAAGAACTAAAAAATGTACTTAAAGAGAAAACAATAAGCATTATAGCAACTGGAAGCCAACTTCCTGAAACTGCTGACACCCAGCTAGCTGCAATTAAAGGACCAAAACCAGTAGCTATAACACCTGCTATTTCTTTAGCAAGAGATACTAAAGTCACTCTATTTTTTGATCCAAATAATTCACTGAGCATTACATTTTCTAAAGCAAATATTCCTTGACAACCAACATTCAAACCAATTACCAGTGCAATAGTCAGTACAACAACATTCTTTGAATTAATCATCATCATCATTGGAATCGCATAAACTGCCATAGCAAATGATAAAATCATATACAGCTTTCTTCTTCCAAACTTATCACCAAGATATCCAACTACAGGAATAGTCATAAAAGATATTAAAGATGAAATAATATTGGCATTAGTTGCAACAGTTTTTTGCATTAAAAGAACAGTGACAATAAAACCTGCTAGATATGTTTGCAAAATACCACTATTGCCAGCTTGTCCAAAACGTAATCCCAAGGCAATTGCAAAACTCTTCTTTCCTTTTCTCTTAACCTTAACTGGTTTACTATTTTTTTCTTTTTCTTCTCTTTCTTTTAAAAGCAGCTTTTTCTTCTCCGCCATAACCGGACTCTCTTTAACAAAAATTCTAATTAAAATTGCTGCAATCATGACAACAAAGGAAGCAAAAAACGGAATTCTCCATCCCCACGTAAGTAAATCGTTTTCGTTAACATTCATTAAAATAATCGACCAAACTAAATTGGCTAATAATGTTCCAGATGAAGTTCCTAAACAAACTAAGCTACCAATTAAACCTCTGTTTTTCACTTTAGAAAACTCAGCAACCATAACACCAGCACCGCTTATTTCTGCTCCAGCACCTAGACCCTGAAAGATTCGTAATACAACTAATCCAATCGGCGCTAATATACCAACTTTTTGATAAGTAGGCAAGAAACCTATCAATGTTGACGCAAGTCCCATAAGAGTTATAGTAACAAAAAGAACAGTTCTACGTCCCATTTTGTCACCAATTCTTCCAAATATATATGCTCCAATCAACCTAGCAACATATCCAGCACCATACGTTCCCATAGACATTATTAAACCCATGGCAGGACTTGAATTGGGGAAAAACACTTCATTAAAAACAATAGCTGCCGCAAGAGAATATAATTGAAAATCCATAAATTCCATCGCAGTTCCAAGCCAACCACTTACAGCAACTTTAACCAATTCTCTCGTTTCAATCTGATAAGTAGCATTATCATTTTTTTCCATTTTTACTACACCTTCCTTGCTATTTATGAAAATTAAACTTTATTTTTTAATACCTATCCCTAATTTCCAAGCTGCCTTAATCTTAACTAGTCACCAAAAGTAAGAATCATTTTTTTAACTTTCTCAGCATGTTCATCAACAAAATCAAACGCTTTTTGAACTTCTTTAAATTTGAACTTATGCGTAATTAACCCGTCAGATTTTAAATTTCCACTTTCCATCAACCTAATAACATTTGCAAATTGATAAGCCTGAAGTCTGCTTCCAACAACAGTCAGTTGTTTTTTAGTAATTGGAAGCTGTTTAATTTGAGCATCATCCTCTGAAAACCCAAGTACGACAATAGTTCCTGCCGGTGAAGTTACATCAAAGCCAAGTTCAAATGTCTTTGTAGTGCCTACAGCATCTATAACTTTATTTACCCCTTCATTGCCTGTCCAATCTTTTACCGCTTCCTTTATATCTTCATTTAATACATTGACAATTCTATCTGCTCCATTTTGTTTGGCAAATTTCAGTTTTTCGGATACTATATCACTTATCATTACTTCTGCACCCTTGATTTTAGCTAATTTAAGAATACATATTCCAATAGGACCTGCTCCTTGAACAAGAATCTTGTCACCAATTCCCACATTGCCTCTAAATGTTGCATTTGCCCCTATAGTGTACGGTTCTGCAAGTACTGCTGTATCCCAATCCAATTTTTTATCCAGTATGTAACATTGTTTCTCAGGTACTGTAAAATATTCTCTCATACCGCCATCTTCATGAACACCAAATACACTTAATTCCTTACAAACATTGGGCATCCCATGACGACATGCATAACATTTGCCGCAATATCTAATTGGTTCAACTACAACATGGTCTTCTTTTTTTAAATTTTTTACGTTACTACCAATTTCAACAACTTCTCCAACAACTTCATGTCCCATAACCCTCGGTAATACAGCTAACGGATTTTCACCATGATATAGATGAACATCTGATCCACAAATACCAACTCTTTTTGTCTTTATCAAAACATCATTGGCGTTTGCAATTTTAGGTATCTCTTCTTCCTCCAATCTTAAATCATCTTTTCCATAGACTCTTGCAATTTTCATAACATTTCCTCCTAATTGTTAATCATAATAGTTGATGTTATAATTAAATTTGTATATAATTTTTATTGGACATTTTTTCATAATTGATCATATTGAATAGTCGGAATTCTATATGATCAATTATGAGTAAAAAAATGTCTATTTTTTATTGTCCATTTTTCCAATGGCTTCCCAGAGTCCATTTAAATATGTTGCTCCGAGAGCTCTGTCATACAGTCCATATCCGGGTCTTGCCTTTTCACCCCAGATCATTCTTCCATGGTCAGGCCTTACGTATCCATCAAATCCCACATCGTAAAATGCCTTCATTATTTCAAACATGTCGAAACTTCCATCACTGGAAAGATGAGAGACTTCATGAAAATGCTTCTCGGACAATATTTTTATATTTCTTACATGTGCAAAATATATTCTTTTTTTAGCACCAAAATATCTTATGAGCTCGGGTATATTGTTTTTAGTACTGGATCCCAGTGATCCGCTGCAAAGTGTAATTCCGTTGTAAGCACTGTCCACAAGGTTTATTATCTTATCCAGATTTTCCTTTGAATGTACTATTCTTGGAAGTCCAAATACATTCCATGCAGGATCGTCAGGATGAACGGCCATCTTAACATCATATTTTTCACACACTGGCATTATTGCTTCAAGAAAATATCTGTAGTTTTCAAAAAGTTTTTCTTCATTTACTCCCTTGTATAAATCAAAAATTTTCTTCAGCTCTTTAAGTCTTTCAGGTTCCCAGCCTGGAAGCGAAAATCCATTTGAACTTTTTTCAGTGTCCTCTACAAGCTTTATAGGATCCAGCCCTTTCAACTTGTCATCATCGTAGTACAACACCTCAGATCCATCTGGAAGCTTATATGCAAGGTCAGTTCTGAGCCAGTCAAATACAGGCATAAAATTATAACATATAACCTTTATACCAGTTTGTCCTAAATTTTTAATTGTTTCCCTGTAATTCTCTATATACCTATCCCTTGATGGCAGTCCAAGTTTTATGTCCTCATGAACATTTACACTCTCTATCACTTCAAGCTCCAATCCATGATCCTCTATATTCTTCTTGTAATCTAATATCCTGTCCAGCGGCCATACTTCTCCTGCCTGAATATCAGATAAAAATCCTACGATTCCTTTAACTCCCGGTATTTGACGTATTTGATCCAATGTAACACTGTCATCATTTTCGCCAAACCACCTAAATGTCATCTTCATAAAAACATTCCTTCCCAATAATATTTATTTTAAATACTTTTCAAGTGTATTTCTAACTGAATTCTTTCCCGCTACCATTTCAGAAAAATAACTTTCTATTCTATCTCCAATTCCTATTTTGTACAAATCCATTCCAAATATTTCACTGTTGGAAAGTATGGGCTTCAGAGTGCCTCTCTCATATTTCCCTCCTAGCTTCACCTTTGAAAGGTGCTTTCTCAAGCTGTCCAGAAGCGGATCGGGACTTAATTCAAATTCTTTTCCCCGATCATCTATTCCCAGCATATACCTGCACCACCCTGCAATAACCAGAGGTATATATTTTAAAGATCTTACGTTCAAATCCTCTCTTTCAACATATGCTTTTATAGTCTCTCCAAATCTTATGCCGACCTTCTGGGATGTATCCGTTGCAATTCTCTGGGGTGTATCCGGTATATATGGATTGGGAAGTCGTACTTCTATAACCTCCCTTATGAAATCCTCCGGTGCTATTATCCCTGGATTTGAAACCACAGGCATGCCTTCTTCATATCCTATTTTATTTATAAGCCTGACTATGTCATCATCCTTCATTTCATCCGCAATTAGATTGTAACCAAGCATGCATCCAAATACGGCCATTGTCGTGTGAAGCGGATTAAGGCATGTACATACTTTCATTTTTTCAACTTTCTCAACAGTTTCCCTGTCTGTAAAATACACTCCTGCCTCTTCAAGGGGTACTCTTCCATTTGGAAAAGCATCTTCAATTACAAGATACTGAGGCCCCTCAGCGTTGACAAATGGTGCTATATAGGTGTTCTTAACTGTTATTATTGGTTTCATGCCCTTAATTCCCAGTTCCTCAAGTTTTTCCTCTACAGATTTGGAAGGCCTTGGAGTTATCTTGTCTATCATACTCCATGGAAATGTAACTTCATCGGTATTGCCTATATAATTTAAAAATTCTTTTTCCACAAGTCCATTTTCAACCCACTTAGCTGCAATTGTATTTATTGAATTAGACAATTTTTCCCCATTGTGTGAACAATTATCCATGCTAACCACTGCAATTGGAAGTTCTCCTGCTTTAAACCTGATATATAGAAGTGATGCAACTTTTGCCATCACATTGCTTGCCTTATCTGGACCATTCACTATGTCTCTGCTGACTTCATCTATAAATTCACCGGATAATTTTTTCAAATTATATCCTTTTTCAGTTATAGTAAAGCTGGCAATTTGAAGTGAAGGTTTTGAAAATATCTCCTTCAATCTCTTCCAGTTTTCTTCTCTTTCCCTGTCTGCAGCTATGCTTTCTCCAATACTTGCAATAACTGTATTGTCAAAACTACCGTCCGGCCTCATAATTACCTGAAGACTCAAGTTGTCGTGAGGTTTGTATACTTTATCTATGATTTCATAGTCATAGGTCTCCACCGCAGTTATCCCTGTCTTTATTTTACCTGAATCCAGAAGCTTCTGTTGGAGTGCCGCTATAAATCCTCTAAATATGTTTCCTGAACCAAAGTGCACCCATACCGGGTTTTTCCTGGTATTTCTGCACATTTCCTCATAGTTGAAATCCGGTAATTTGATTTCAGCTGCTTTCCATGCCGTTATATTCTTCATACAATCCTTCTTCAATTCAATCATACTTTCATACTGCCGCCTTATCAATCCATTAGATACTAAGGTTAGATTAAACCTTTTCCAAAAGTTTTCACCTCTCTGAATTTCACTTTCAATAGACTATGGTATAACAATAAACATTATGTTAAAATTATAATAGTTATATATTTCATCAGAGGGTTTTTGAGCTTGATATATTCTTGCCGGAATATGTCAAGTTACACCCTCATTTTATGCAGACATCATTTAAAATATTGAGGATATCTCTCTTTTACATCTTTTAAATTATAATTGACCATAGTCAGGTGATTTTTCATAATTTCATCAGCCTTCTCGGGTTTCTCATTCTTTATTGCTTCAATTATAATTTTATGTTGAGAATATACATCATCAATTTTCAAATTAGAGGAAAGTGTAAGCACACGTATGCGCTGAAAATCCATTTCCACCTGACATATAGTATCCCAGGTTCTCTCCTTATTGCACCCCTCAAAAATAGTTTTATGAAATTGCTCATCCAATTTAAACGCCCTTGTATAATCATTTTTTTTAATGGACATCTTCTGCATTTCTAAATTCATCTTCAGAAATATAAGCTTTTCTTCAGGAAATTGTTTACACGCAAGCCTTACCACAGCTCTTTCAACATGTTCCCTCAAAAACCTTGCTTCTTCTACTGCATCCAGATCAATCAATGATACAAATGTACCTTTCTGCGGATAAATATCAAGCAGTCCTTCCTGGGATAAAAGTAAAAATGCTTCCCTTACAGGAGTTCTGCTTATATTGAATTTTTCAGAAATACCCTTTTCAGAAATACTGAGGCCGGGTTTAAGATCAAGATGTATAATATCTTCCTTTAAAATTTGATATAATTTTTTACTGGTTAAATTTTTGCCTGTTACAAGAGTCATAATTCATCACCTTCATTGTCTTTGTACCATACAAGTATACTTGTATGGTAGCTATAAGTAAATTATAGCACATCTTTTTACAAATTCAATATCTTTTTAGAATTTAAAACAAAAACGGATTGTACAGCAAAATCACAAACAATGTACAATCACCATAAATTGTGAATTGTACATTGTTAATTGTTAATAGTCTTCTCTTATTGTGTCAATCAGATTTTCCCTGTTTATTCTGGAAAGAGGTGAAAGCACGGAAATATATCCTATGATTACAGCTGCAGCAGCTGCAATAGCTATTCCGATCCATGGGATCTGCCAGCTGGATTCTCTTACACTCACCGTTCCCTGATACATCATATAGGAAAGACCACATGCTATTATGGAGCCGTATATGGTTCCAATAACCGCATAGAGAAAACCTTCCAGCACTATCATTTTTTTCAGTCCCTTTTGAGTGAGGCCTATGGCCTTTAAAATGGCAAATTCCCTTCTTCTGAGTATTATATTTGTGGTGAGGGTATTTATGATGTTCACACTTCCAATAAGTGACACTACCACTACAAATCCATATACCAGTATTTCAATCATTAAAATCACCGATCTTGTGCTTCTGTTTTTATCAAGATGATTTATCAAACTAAGTGAAGGATCGGATTTTATAATATTTTCTATCTGATCTTTTGCGCTGTTTTCATTTTTGACATCTTTGATAGCAATATTCAGTACCACTGGTTTGATATCATTTATTCCTGTAAGTTTCTCCGCCACTTCCCTGGTAGTTATAAGTTTTGGTCCATTCTGTCCATTTAGATCAAAAGGTTCATCTTTAAGAACTGCCAGCACTTTTACTTTTTTGATATCGCCACTGTTTTGAGCTGATTCTTTATAACTATTTGTAATATTTCCATCATCTATTGAAGTAGTCTTCGTCTCTCCGCTGTATTTAAGCTCTATCTCATCCCCTGCTTTTATGTTCGCTACTGGACCGACATAGCTTTTCTTTTCCTTTTTATTGTACACCAAGTTTTTATTTATCAGAATAACACCATTTTCCTCATTTAACTTATTCATGTCTATATTTCCGGACTGCAGATACTTTTTTGAAGCATCCAGGGCATTTTCATCATAGACGGTGACAATTCCATTCATGGGTACTTTCTTTTCGCCCTCTACCTCCACGTTTTTGCCGTATACTCCATCTATGGATTTTACTGCCTCTATTTCCCTGCTCTTGTCTATAAATTCAACAAAATTGTATTCATTGTACATTTTGTATATCCTGCTCACTGAATTCAAAGCACTTATACCTTTTATGGTGTCATCCTTTATAAAACCGCTTTTTATATTTGGCTGAATGGAAAAATGTATATTTTTGGACTCGTTCACACTTCCCGATAAATTCAAAGTCATATCCATAAAGGATTTGAAGGTAACAAACAGCAGCACGCTTATGGCTATGGAAAAAACAGTTATCCTGTATCTCTTCCTGTTCCTCTTTATATTCTTATAGGCCATATTTCCTTCAAATTTAAACAGCTTGCTTATAATTATATTTTTTCTTCTTTTTATTTTTTCCTTTACAATGGCTGTCCTTCCGCTTATGGCAGACAGTGGAGAAATTCTCCCCGCAAACAGTGCAGGCAGCAGCGCAGATATATATATGGCCGCTATTGAAACTGCAGCACTTATAAGCATGACTACAGGTGATATAGATACTTTCATCATCATGGAAACCATATCTTTACCAATCATCCTGAATATAAGATTTATGGCAAAAATAGCTATAATACCGCATATGAGTCCCAGTGGTACACCTATGATCGAAAGCACCGACGCCTCCCTGAGCACTATTTTCCTTATCTGTGCCGGAGTTGCTCCAATTGCCCTCAAGAGACCGAACTGTCTCATTCTCTCCACTACACTTATCTGAAAAGAATTGTATATTACCGCAATTGCTGCTACAAGCACTATTCCTATTATAATCGCCACTGTAGAGTACAGCCCGGACAATCCTGATTTGCCGTCTCCTCCCCCTTCTATATCTATAAGAGGAGAATTATTCACAACAGATGGGGTATTTTTGCCGTTTATTTCTACTGTTTTATTTTTTGGCAGACCATCCAGTTCTGAAACTGCCCTTCTTAAATTTGTCTTTGAGCTTATCTCCGCAATAAGTAGTGATCTCTGCATATCAATACTACTGTCTTTGGATAAAAAAATGCCTGTTTTATTAACTTGACTGTCTAAGTTATCCTGGAGTATTCCAGCCAGGGTATACTCCCTGCCATTTAATTTTATCTTGTCACCTAATTTTGCATCTTTTTTCACGTATCTGAGTGCCCAGTTTTCCACAGCTGCCTCATGGTCATTTTCTGGAAATCTCCCTGTCTTTATCTTATAGGGGAGAAGTTCCAGGGCACTGTCCGAAGCTATAACGGGACTCACACTTACATCCTCATTTATCTTTATATTCTCACCTTGTTGACAAAAACCGCTGCGTGAAACCTTGGGGTTTCCTGTGACTTTTGCAGCAAGCTCTTTATCTGGAGCTGTATAGGACACATGCCAGGAGCCATAGGCACTTTTTACCCTTTCAATTTCTGCATTTTGCATGCTCATGATAAAGAAACCTATTGTACATATAAGTGCAGCAGACAATACTATCCCTATAATAGTGAGTATGCTTCTCTTTTTATTTGAACTGAGATATTTTCCTGTAAGTTCCTTGTAACTTGTAATCATATTAATCACCTCCTTCTTTATCTAGTCATTTTGCAGACGTTTATCTGAAATTATATGTCCATCTTCAATAGTAACTATCCTGTCTGCCATAGACGCTATATTTATATCATGAGTAATCAGTACAAGGGTTTGATTGTATTTTTTAGCTGTATATTTTAAAAGTTCAATGACCTCCTTTGAATTTTTGCTGTCAAGATTTCCCGTAGGCTCATCTGCAAGAACCATGGAAGGCTTGTTTAAAAGAGCTCTTCCAATGGACACCCTTTGCTGCTGACCTCCTGACAGTTCAGAAGGAAGGTGCTTTTTTCTTTCCTCAAGTCCCAATAATTTTATAATTTCCTCCAAATATTTTTCATCCACCCTGTCATTGTCTAAAAGTGCCGGAAGTGATATATTTTCTTCTACATCCAGAACAGGTATCAGATTGAAAAATTGAAACACAAATCCTATTTTCCTCCGCCTGAATACAGCAAGCCTGTTCTCCTTGTAACCATAAATATTTTCTCCTTCAATTATCACTTTACCTGCAGTAGGCCTGTCAAGACCTCCCAGAAGATGCAAAAGCGTGCTCTTGCCGGAACCTGAAGCACCTACAATTGCTACAAATTCTCCTTTATTTACGGATAAGTTTATGTCTTTCAGTGCTTCTACTTTGTTTTCACCTTTCCCATATATCTTAGTCAAATTCTCCACCTTTAATATTTCCATTTTATACTTTCCCTCCTATCTATCTAAATTATAGATGAATTCCATCTCCAGCTCCATGTCTGCTGCCTTACAAAATAAAATGCCATCTTACAATTTTGTAATCTTTATATGGCTCCATCCAGTTTGTCTGTTTTCACAGATATCCATTATACACATCAATAATTCTTTACTTGATATTTTTTTCAATTAGTGTTATACTTTTAAAAAATAAATATTATAAATGCTGTGAAAAGAAATAGTAAGTATTTTAGATTTTAAGAGAGAAGTTGGCCGGTGTGAAACTTTAATGAAAAAATATTGAACCAGTCTTGGAGCTATGAACCGAAAGAACATCCAGTAGGCTTCATCGGAAATTCCACCGCTATCAGGAAAACAGTATCAAGATATGTCTTCGTACTGGTTGAGTGCAGTTCTTACTGAATTTAGGTGGCAACACGGAAAAGTATATTCGCCCTAAGTTGATTTTAATCAACTTAGGGCTTTCTTATTATAAAGTAAGTTTTTAAAAAAGATATCTAAATTAGATAATTAAACAACATAATCATTTTATCATATTTAAATGAGACCAATATTCAATTATATTCTATAAAAACTAAAATACAGAAAGGATTGGCTTATTATGAAACTTATAAAAAATCGTATAGTCATAAAAGTGGGTACATCTTCTATTACAAGTAAAAATTATGGAATAAATTTTCAGCACATTGATAAGCTAGCTCAAGTCTTATCCGGTGTCCAGAATTCAGGCTATGAGATCATCCTCGTTTCATCCGGAGCCATTGCCGTGGGAACAAATAAAATGGGGTTGATTGAGCGTCCCAAAGAACTCAGAATAAAACAAGCTGCTGCTGCTGTAGGGCAATGCGAACTCATGCATATTTACGATAAATTCTTCAGCGAATACGGTAAGATTGTTGCCCAGATACTTCTAAGTGAAGAAGATGTATACCAGGAAGAAAAAAATCGCAATCTGATAAACACATTCGATTCCCTTTTAGAGAGAAATATTATTCCTATTGTAAATGAAAATGATTCTGTAAGCCATCGGGAAATTGAATCCAGCCAAAAAATATTTGGTGACAATGATACACTTTCCGCAATAGTAGCCGTACTTTGCAGGGCAAAGAAATTAATTCTTATGTCAGATATAGATGGGCTCTATGAAAGTGATCCAAGGTTAAACCCCAACGCAAGACTTATCCAACAAGTTAGTAATATTGATGAAAATATCCGTAAACTGGCAAAAGGTTCTAGTTCAAACCGTGGTACCGGTGGAATGATCACAAAGCTTGATGCAGCCCAAATTGCCACTTCACATGGCATTGATATGATTATAACCCAGGGTCAAAGACCAGAGAATTTATACAGTATTATTGAAGGTAAACACATAGGAACTTTATTTGTTGGAAAAAACAAAGACATTCTTCACACAAAGCACCGTGTTTTGACAGCTCCTATTCACATATGACCGTCAAAATTAAAATTTATAAACTGGGAACAACACTAAGATATAATACAGCTGCAGCAAATATAACATATCATGCTGCAGCTGTATTATGTTTGTAATTTCTATCAATGTCATTTCAATTTCTTCTAACAGCTACAAAAAATAGGCTTACCAAAAAGGTTATCATAGAGAATATCACTGCCACAACTAAAAAACTCGTTACTAAAATATTATATTTTATCAAATTAACCTCCTGAATATATTTCGACAATCCAAAAATATTCAATATAAACAGTATGAAAAATATAGCTGTCAATCCTATTGAAGCACCTCTTATATCGGCCAAGCTCAGCGATATATGAGAAGATATGCATATGGATATAAACAGAAATACATAAAAATAAGGATTTTGAAAATTTCCAGTTGAGAAAATATCCTTTACGAGTCCTAGATAGGAATGTGCTATTCCCATAACTGTGGATTTATCTATTGTCTCCACATGAATATTTCTCATTAAGATATTCATAAAATTATTATAAGTTTGCGGAATACTCACATACATCAGAGCAACCATGCAGGCAATGCCCCCAAAAATGGGGGCTATCCCTATAAAAAAATTTCCTATTTGCTCATAAATACTGTTTTGATCATAACTGTGCTCTACATATCCCATGACACCGTTGGCATCCGGCTTTTGAAGCAATTTGATGGCAGTAATTCTATGCCCAAACAGCAGTGCAGCTATTCCATGGCTGAGTTCATGTATGGGTACTCCAATAAAACCAGTTACCATTACTGCCTTGTTGCCAAGACTTCTTTGAAAATTTATCAGTGAATAATTTCTGAGCATGCCCAAAAGAAAACCTACAAATATCATCATACCTGTCAAATTGGCAGTTTCTACACAAGTCTTAATGAACAGTTGTATTAAAAGCTTCAAATCTCATCATCTTTCTTTCTACTTCTTCATACCTGTATAAATAAAAAACAGCCAATGTATTCATCAGCGGGAACAGGCTAATTTATCAAGGATTTTTCTCAAAAATGGAGTTTTTACCTCAATTGCCTTTTGAGGGCACATTTCCTGACAGCAGTAACATCGGATACATTTGTCATAATCGTACTGGGGAATCGTTCCCATGTCCTTATCAAGTTTTATGGCCTTTCCTTCTACAGGACAGCTATTTACACATATTCCACAGCGGATACACCTTTCCTCTACTACATAGGGTCTCTGCCTTATGAGCTTCATAAGCCATTCAACTCTATGAAAACCCGCTTTTTTTATATCTCCACGATAGACATCAAAATTCATTTTTCCATATTTCTTGACAATCTCCTCTATTGGTTTTTCTCCTTGAGGAGTTAAAATCTCTATATTCTCATCATGCCAGTTTCCAAGTCCCCATACTTCTCCGTTTACATTGGTGGGCACTGATTCTGGGTCAAGATTGATGAGCCTGCAGAAGACGCTGTCAAGAGCCACCGGATCCCCGGACATGAGGATAATATTCATCTTTACAGGTCTTCCCGACGAAGGTCCATTTCCCTCCATGGCCACAATTCCATCCATAATATGGAGTCTTGGCTTTATCATTACATGCAGATCACAGAGCATTTTTGCAAATCTGTCTGCATTCTGATACTTTGCATGACTCAGCCCCTTGTTGAAACCATATATGCAACCAAATATATTTTTCACAGCTCCAGTAACACGTTCTAGGGCATGGGTTTTCATTTTACAGACATTTATAACTGCCTCAGCATCTAAAGCCCCCCTGCTTATTACAAAATTTTTTGCAACTTTTCCCTGTGGAAAATCAACTTTTTCTCCCTGCCTAAAATCAGCTTCCTCAATTCCCAATTCTTCAGCTGCTCTGGCAATTCCAGCAGTATTTGATATTTTCGTAGGATTGCCATTTCCCGGTGAATCACCATATGAAATCTTATTATATCCACTTTCCTTCAGAACTCTTGCCACAGCTTTAAAAACCGACGGATGAGTTGTTATAGCTTGATCCGGCACTGCCCTTTTTAAAAGATTGGGTTTTAAAAGAATTTTTTCATCTTTTCTCATAAAATTTTCTATTCCACCTAGAAGCTCCAGCCCTCTTTTAACGGTTCTATATACTTTATCTTCATCATAGTCAGTACATTCAAGTAGTATAACTCTACTTTTTTTCAAATTACAATCCCTCCTTTTCTTCATTTTCTCATAAGGCAAACTTATCCAGGTGCATAACAGTACTTGTCCCCCACCTTATGAAGTTGGGAATATTAACAATGTATTCTTCGGATAGATGTCCTTTTGTTAGACATTACACCATAACTATATAATGTAATTATAACATTATTTCTATGGAAAATCAGACATAAAAAAGACACCTTAAGACTTCTCTTTCCAGAATTAAAAGCTATTTTTCATCTTGATCTTTGAGCTCATCCAAAATTAGAATACAGATTAGTAAATAAGGATACCATATAAATACTCAAAAAATTTACCGGTATAAAAATAATTATTTTAGGTAACTTTAGCCGTTTTTATAACAACATCAATTTCAATTAAAACATTTAAGAAACACATTTTCCAGTTATTTTATAGGAGTGATATGAGATGATAAAGAATATCATAAGTATATTTAAAAGAGATATAAAAACCATCATAAAAAATAAAGCGGCACTAGCAACTGTACTAGGATTATGTATAATGCCCTGTTTATATACACTGGTAAATGTGAGGGCAATCTGGAATCCTTACTCCAGTGCCAAATTGAGTAATATTTCTATAGCCGTGGTAAACAGGGATCAGGGTGCTCTATTTCAGGATAGAAATATCAACATGGGAGATGAAATTGTAAATAATCTAAAAAAAAATCATAATATTGGATGGAAATTTGTCGACTCAAAAGAAGCCGATCAGGGAATGATGGATGGAAAATACTATGCTGAAATTGAGATACCTGAAGATTTTTCCTACGATCTTTCAAGTATAATTACGGATAATCCAAGAAAGGCTCAGATATTTTATAAATCAAATACAAAGACCAGTCCTATGGGAAGCAAAATCACCGAAGGTGCAGTTAACTCCCTTGTGAGCTCCATAAAATCCAATTTTGTATATTCAGTAAACAAAGCTATATTTTCTTCTCTGAATATTATAGGGAAAAAAGCAGAAAAAAATAAATTTCAGATAATAGACCTAAAGAATTCAATAATAGCTCTAGGTGACAATATGGACCTCGTTACAGCTGTACTTGGAGGCATAAATGACAATGCCAGTGATATTGCACTGATTCTTACTCAATTAAAACCCATTATTTCTACGGCCGGAAATATAAATATAACAAATCAAGTACCTGTCGGCAATAAAGAACTTATAAAATCAATAAAATCTTCCCTAAACAATTCCTTTGACAACATTCAAGTAAACTTCAACAATGCCAAAGCAGATATTTATAGACTTCAGACCCTTGCGGACAATTTGAATTCATCAATTGAAGATGTAAATTTCTCTAACATAAACTCCACAGCGGACAAGATGAATTATCAGATAGATATGTTAAATGGAGAAGTTGACTCCATAATAGATTTTTTGCAGACAGTAAACGGGTTTGCACACAACAGCAGAATATCAAATCTTTTAAATTCCTTAAATGATGTAAAAAGTCTTTTGAATATTGAGAGGAATAATATAAATAATCTTCAGCAGAGTTTAAACAATACAAATCAGATAAACAGCAGCTTGAATAATTCTATAGTTCACAATACATGGAATGTGAGTTTGAAGCTCATTGATTCTGTCAACCAGTACAATAATGAAGTAAAAGGAGAGTTAGATGCAATAACTGATGATTTAATAGCATCCTCAAATAATTCTGCCGATATTTTAAAGACTGCAGAATTTATGAATAAGCGGGGCATCAAATCTATAAATACCTTGATAGATGGAAGCAGACTTATAGCTGATTCCTCTGGAAAACTTGAGAATCAGCTTCTTCAATTTAAAAAGCCTATTATAAATGCCAGTAACAAACTAAAACTTACAAATAACAAGGATATAGTGAAAATAATAACCATACTTCAAAACGATCCTGAAATAATGGGAAATTTTATGGCCAATCCATTTAATATAAAGGAGGAAAATATTTATACAATTCCAAACTTCGGATCAGCATTTGCACCTACTTATATGACAATTTCCATATGGGTTGGATGTACCATGCTTGCAGCAATGCTTAAAACAACTGCAGCCAAATTTGAAGGATCTGAAAATCTATCATTGAAAGAGGAGTATTTTGGAAAGATGCTGCTTTTCGTTTCAATTTCTATAATACAATCTCTTATAATTGTATTTACCACTAAATTTATACTCCATGTTTATACTGAAAATTTCTTCCTTATGATAATTTTTGGATTGATTTCATCCCTGGCATTTTCGACAATAGTATACAGTATGGTGTCCATATTTGGAAATCTTGGAAAGGCAATTGCTGTCTTATTAGTTGTAGTACAGCTTGCAGGGAGCGGTGCTACTTATCCTATACAGCTTAACCCATTAATTTTTAGAATATTTCAGCCTTTCTTTCCGTTTACCTACAGCCTAAGCGGATTTAGAGAATCGATTGGAGGGCCTCTTATAAGTACTGTAGTCATAGATTTTTCAATACTTGTTCTTATGTCTGTAATTGCCGTATTGGTGGGATTGTTCTTGAAAAAGCCTCTCTATGGGATAATGAATAGATTTCATAGTAAATTTATAGAGTCAGGTATTGGAATATAAATATTGATAATAGGAGTGACACCAGCATGAATACTGTATTTAAAATATTAAAGAGGGATCTTAAAAACATAACAAAAAATTTTGCTGTGCTCATAACGATTATAGTATTCTGCTTTCTCCCATCCTCCTATGCACTTGTAAATATAAAAGCGTCCTGGGATCCCTACTCAAAGGCCAATACCAGCAGACTTCCCATTGCAGTTGTCAACAAAGATGAGGGCGGCAGCATTAATGAAAGGACTATAAATGTAGGAAATGAGATTATAAACGAGTTAAAAAAAGACAGGAGTATCAACTGGGTTATCATAGATGAATGGCAGGGAAATTACGGGCTCAATACTGGAAAGTACTATTCATTGATAGAAATTCCTGAAGATTTTTCAAGTAGACTTCTCACGCTTGCCACCTCGGAGCCTCAAAAGCCAAATATAGTATACAGAGCCAATGAGAAATTGAATGCAGCGGCTACTGAAATTACAAGCCAGGCAAAAGATGTACTGGCAGATCAGATTAAATCAAACTTTGTAAAGATAAGCAGCAGAGAAGCTCTCAAACAGATGAATTCTATCGGCAAAAAGTTAAACAATTATAAACCTGAAATTTTACAAATTAAAGATTCGCTGGAGGATTCCATCACAGCTATAGATAAAGCAAAAAAATATCTGTCGGAGGTAAACGAAAATTCAAGGGAGATACAGGATTATTTAAATAAGCTTAAAAATGACACCCCAAGACTTTCCAGACAAATTGAAAACCTTCAAGATATTGTAAATCATGGCAAATCCCTTGTACAGTTCTCAAAAAAGGCTATAAGTTCAGCACAGAATAATCTGTCAGGCGGGATAAATGAACTTCAGAACCAAAACACTCAGCTTCAATCCCGTTTGTCAAGTCTTGAAAATACGGGCAGTGAATTTGTAAATCCTGCTGTCATAAACAATACTATAGATCAGCTAGATAATCTAAATGATTCGATGACTGAAAAAATTGACAGCAGTCTCAAAATACTCAATGCCATAGATGATGTACTGCCAAACAATGGTGCAGTGGAACTCATAAATGCCCTAGCTAGAATGAAGAACTCCGTACAGATGGAAAAAGGTTATCTTGCACAATTGAAGCAGCTTGTGAACAGTAATGGTTCAAACGAAAGTAGAGATTCAATTATAGCTCAGCTCTCTAAAATGAGAAATGAATTGTCATCAGATGCAGTGAATATATCCAATGTTTTTTATTCAAATACCAGCCAGACTCTGAACGACATGAGCAGTAATATTGATAGGAGTCTGGAAATTTATGAGGGTATACTTCAATCTACAAGAACGATTATTCCTCAGCTCAATTCACTGGCAAACGCAGGTGCCTCTATCAGCGAAATATCAATATCACATGTAAACCAGATAAACAAAAGGCTTGGAGATATTCAGAACAGATTAAACCAGCTAAGCGAAGATACGAATATGATAAATGAAAAGAATATTGATCATATAATAGAAATACTGGAAAAAAGCCCTGAAATTTCAAGCCTATTGTCATCTCCGGTAGAGTTGAAAAATGTTCAGCTCTATAATCTCGGATTATTTGGATATGGAGTCACTCCTTTTTATACTACGCTGTCAATATGGGTAGGTATACTTCTTCTTTCAATTATACTTACGCTGAAATGCAAAAAATTTGGAGATGGAACAAAGGTCAGCATGATTCAGGAATATTGTGGAAAACTGTTTCTTTTCACGGGACTTTCTTTAATACAGACATCTATAACCCTGCTTGGAGAATTTTTGCTTCTGGGAATAAGACCTGTGAATACACCTGCCATGATAGAAGTTGCATTTGTGGTAAGCATAACATTTTCCATAATAATATTTACATGTATATTTATATTGGGAAATGTAGGAAAGGCCCTGGTTACAGTTCTTATGATATTCCAGATTTTTGGAACAGGCGGCATATACCCTCTTGAAATTATTTCAGCAAGGCTTGCCAACATGGCGCCATTTTTACCATTTACCTATTCCATAAATGGTTTCAGGGAGGCAATTGGAGGCCCCAACTGGGATCATCTTCTTAAAATATTTGGAATGCTTGGCTGTTTTACAGGAACATTTCTTCTGATTGCCCCCCTTAAAAAGGTATTTCAAAGACAGATACAGCAGATGGAAAATGACTTTAAAAAATCACAGCTATAATGTGAGTTTATTTGTGCCTACAACAAAAAAATATTTATAATCATACATTCCACGGCAGCATCACACCCATATTTATCAGCAAATATTACAGTTGTAATTCCCGCTGGCATTACAGTTTTGCCAGCATATTTCTTCTACAATCAGGATCTATTTTTCATTTTGATCTTTGAACTCATCCAGAGTTCTATAAGTACTTCACAGGCAACTGCAAATAAAAATACAACCCAGGAATATTTAAAACCAATTATAAAACCCAATAATACAAAAAGCGCCGCCGAAAACAGCCAAAGTGCTCCGGATAAAAGCCCTCTCTGCTCCAGGGTTTTTGCATCTCCACATGCAGTAGCATAATTCTCCTTAAACATTCTTTCTCTCTCCAATACCCAGGGTTTATGTCTTTCTTTTTCAGTGAGCAGTAAAAATACAAGCACACAGAGACCTGGAATTACAAAAGGCATAAGACTTCCAGATACGGATTCAAGCCCCATTCCCTCCATAAAATACAGCATGGCCGAAACACAAACTCCAAACACAATCACAGCAGATGAAATGCCATATATCAGGGCACGTTTCCATTCCATAGGGAAATCGGTGTTTGTTTCCTGAGTAAGGCCCAAAAATACAAACATGGCTGTGGAAATTGAAATAAATACCGTTAGAGTAGATACCCCCGTGGATATTTCACCTGTGCTAAAATAAGTTGTGAATGCTGATATTATAGCAAACAGCGCAATGGCACCTGCAGCTGCATAACCAACAGCATGCTTTTTGTCAACCTGTATTCTTGAATGTACATACATTTGGTCAATGACCTCCTTCCTCTTCTGCCGGCTTATCTGATCTGCAATTTTAGTAATATCACCTAGTTCAGCTGCTGCCTTTTCAAAGGCTTTTTCATCAGACTCGCTCTGATTTTTAAACTCTTTAATTCTCTCCTGCAGATTGATTGCAATTTCTTCCTTGAAATCCTTGAGCTCGGGAGTATCTTCATAATCCCGGAAAAGTCTATCTATATAAACCTGAACTTTCACATCCATTTTTCATTCCTCCTCCAACAATTTATTGAGTATCCTCTGAGAGAATTCCCAATCTTCCTTATTTTGCCTGTAAAGTTCTTTTCCCTTTTCAGTAATTTTATAGTATTTACGCCTCCCTCCCTGAGATTCATCTCCCCAGTAGGAAGTAATGTATCCACTCTCCTCCAGCCTCCTATAGCTTGAATAAAGGGTCGCTTCTTTCATTTCAAATTGATTTTGAGTTTTTTCCATGATAGATTTGTGAATTTCATATCCATAGCTGTCACCTTTTCTCAAAATGGCCAACACAATGGTATCTGTATGTCCCCTAAGCAGATCTGACGGTGTTTTTAAAACCATCTCATCACCTCCCCGGTATATTTCTTTGACCATCCAATTATAATGTATATCATATTATTATGATTGTCAATATACTTTGATGAAAAAATTGGTCAAAATCATTTAAGTATAATTTTGACCAGCTCTTTTAAAACCTGTAAGATAAACAATACTGAATTTTAAGCTCTAAACTTTGGATAATTTCTCTATTAAACTTTCAACATTTTTTGCAGATATATATTTATCACCCTTTTTAACTAGAACTTTCTCATGACATTTTGAGCATTTGTGGAGACAATCTTTTGTTTTGAATTCAATTTCATTATCCTTTAGAATCCTGATTAAATCCTTGTAATTCAGGGTATGCTTGCACACTTTAATTTTTGACATATGAACACCTTCTCGCACTAATTAAAATCAATTATTTTATAATAACCATTATACTCTAATGTATATAAATTTTCCATGTTTATCTGTTTTTGTTCTTGCAAATATCTGCTAAATATTTCTCCAATTTCATAGACTAACTTACTCATATATACAAAAACTAAAATGTCACCAAAAATATATTACAAATTAAAGGAGGCTTTTGTTCATGTCAAATAAACCTTTGGTTCCAGAGGCAAAAGAAAGATTAAACAAGCTTAAAATGGAAACAGCAAATCAATTGGGGATTGATTTGAACAAAAAATATATTGCAGGCTTAACCTCAAAAGATGCTGGAAAATCAGGCGGCACTATTGGCGGACAGATGGTCAAAAAAATGGTCCAGTCTTACAAAAACAGATTTAAGTAATAAAAGTCCATACTCAATTTGAGCATGGACTTTTCAGATTGTAGACAATAAGATACGATTTTAAATTTAAAGATCCCAGTTTATCTATGATACAGTTCACTTCTGATATTAATTCCATATTATATTAAATCCATAGCTGTCTCTTTTAATAATTTTATTTTGCATTCAGGATTCATAGTTATAAAGTCATTGATATTCTTGGTCATTTTAAAATAATTTATAAAATCCTGCTGCTTAGCATTATCTATATTAAGTTTATATGCAATATTATCTAAAAATTTTATTTCTTTCTCATCATATGATCCATCTGCTAAAGCCAATCCAAGTAATTCAAAATAAAGTATATTTTTAATTCTGTCTGTAGATGATGCTAATTCTTCAATAGCTGATTCATATGTTAGTTTTTCTATAGTTTCATTGTTTAAAGAAAGTTCTTTGATATAGTCATCTATCAATATTTGCTCACTATGAGCAAACACTTCATCTGCATTAGCTAGAGCCTGAACTAAGTTAATAAAGATAATGGATTCTCTTTTATTAAATTCATTTATAAACATATTGGTCACCTCATTTTAAATTTAACATACATTATTATAATATTATATCATAATAAAAGTGCTGTTCACAGCGATTTAAAAAATCGCTAATGCAGCAGCACCTTTTATTTCAACTCTCTCATTCTCATAATTATTATTTATCATCCATATTTTGTTTTGGGTTTTTCTCATCCTCCATCAACTCTTCAGAAAACTCAGTAGATAGTCCTGCAGTATTTCTCTTTACATTTTGATACTTGAATTTTTTTATATTTTCATAATATTTTATTCCTGAATAGATCAGCGAATAAAATAAAATTATTATTATTCCTGCTATAAGTCCCTGAGATTGCCCCGGAACAAAAGGCATACTAAAAATAACAGCAACAAGGGCTGCCATTGTGAACCAATATGCATATCTATTTTTTATCTTTCTTCTTTTAGAAAGTTTAATTTCTGAAGCCAGAATCATGACATAGGTAAAAAGCAGTGCAAATCCTCCCGAACTCACTAAAAATAAATAAACTTTTGGAAATAAAAGTCCCAGCATCAATCCCAAAAGCATTGCAGCACCTGAAAAAATCATCCCCCTATAGGGGACATCTCTTTTGTCCTTCAATAATTTAGGTGCAAGACCTTCCTCTGCAAGAGAACGAATCATTCTCCCCAGGCCAAACATAGCTGCCAGCATAGTCGAAAGTATGGCAGTAAACATAACTATATTTATTGCATTCCCGGCCCAGCTTATTCCCCACCTATCCAGAGCCACAACCATAGGACTTGCATTTTCAGTAAGTATTCCTGTAGGTATCAACGGAAGAAGCACAGCTACAGAAACTATGTAAAGTCCCAATAAGCTCAAAACAGTATAATTGATGGCTCTTGGAATTGTTTTTTTAGGATTGTCGGTATCTGCAGCAGCCAGGCCTATTATTTCAAATCCTGCATAGGCAAACATAACTGTAATCATACTTCCCAGTATACCTTTTATACCACCCGAAAGCAGTGGTTCATATCTCAATTCACCTACACCCACCGGAGAATTTCTTCCAATAAGTCCCATAATTAAAAGCAGACCGATAATTATAAATGACACTATAGCCAATAATTTAAATGCAACCAATCCACTTTCAAACTTGCTCAATTTATCGGCTCCAAGTAAATTAAGCAGTGTAACCACAACAATTACAGCACTTCCAAATAGTCCAATGGGCACTCCCGGAAACCAGCTGCGCACTAAAATGGAAATAGCAGCTGCCTCACTGGACATAGCCAGGATCATGCCAGTCCAGTAAACCCATCCCAAGGTGAACCCAGCACCTGATCCAAAAGCTTTCGCAGCAAATGACCTGAAAGATCCTGATGATGGATATTTTTCCGTCATATCCGAGAGTGCGGAAAGTATAAAATAGACTAAAATTCCTGCTACTACATAGGATATCATAATAGCAGGTCCTGCAGCATGAATAGCAACTGATGATCCGATAAAAAAAGATCCTCCAATTATGGTACCCAGTGCCATCATAGTGACCTGCCATGCAGACAGACCTTTGCGTTTGTTTTCCACTTAATACCACCTCAAGTTTATATAATCTTGAGTATAGTATTTCTTAAAATATGAAAAACATTCTGTCTTTCATATAAATAGCTAATGAAATATTTGTAAATTGGATTGTGAACTACCACCACTTATAGAAGTGGATGGCTTCTTAGTCA
>NZ_JBHMIY010000017.1:0-77499 GCF_042436595.1 Clostridium sp. MT-14 | reverse complement strand
CTAAAAAGCAAGCATTTTTTTGTCTGAATTCTTGGGTCCATTATAATCTACAGCTAAAGATTTTTCAAAAGGATGTATAGAAACTGCTGATCAGCTGATTAATAATCGTAAATTTGACTTATTTAGTTTAGTTAACTTTGAAAAATTTTGTAATATGCTAGGTGTGGTAAAAAAAGATTCATTTAAGCCATGGATAAAGCTTGTTAAAGAAAAATAAAGGCTTAATAATACGGCATTATTCAGAGATAGATTTGTGATATTTCTATATTTAAAATACTATGTAATACAAGGGTATGGAGAAAAGATACGTCAAAGATAGTATAATAACCTCAGAAAGCGAGGTGAAATACCATGTACTTAACAGTCAAACAACAGGTAAAACATTTGTCCAGGGAAGAATACCTGAATATCCGTAAGCTGGCCCATGCGGCAAAGAATCTTACCAATGAAGCCATCTACAATATACGCCAGTATTATTTCCGTGAGGGTGAGTACCTGAACTACCAGAAGAACTATACCCTTTTGAAGGACAGCCCTAACTATAAGACACTTAACTCAAATATGGCACAGCAGATCCTTAGGGAAGTGGACGGCTCGTTTAAATCATTCTTCGGTCTCATCAAACTGGCCGGACAGGGGCGATATAATTTCCGGGACGTTGTACTCCCGCACTACTTACCGAAACATGGATTCACCACACTTGTCATCGGTTTTGTCCGCCTGAAAGGCAATAAACTTGTATTGCCATACTCAAACCAGTTCAAGAAAAAACACGCCAAAGTTGAGATTGCAATCCCGCCTATTCTCCTGGACAAGAAGATTAAGGAGATACGCATAATACCTAAGGCAAAAGCCAGGTTCTTTGAAATTCAGTACACTTATGAAGTGAAAGAAGAACAAAGAAACTTAGATAAAAACAAAGCACTGGCAGTTGACTTTGGAATTAACAACCTGGCTACCTGTGTGACTTCTGCCGGCGAGAGTTTCATCATAGACGGACGCAGGCTCAAATCTGTCAACCAGTGGTACAACAAGCAGAATGCACGGCTGCAGAGCATCAAGGACAAGCAGAAATTTGGAAAATGCACCACAAATCGCCAGAAGTCAATAGCCCGCAGACGCAACAACAAAGTTAACGACTATATGGCGAAGACTGCCCGTATCATCATAAATTACTGTCTGAAAAGTAAAATTGGTACACTTGTAGTAGGATACAATAAGACATTCCAGACAAGCAGCAGAATAGGGAAAGCCAACAACCAAAACTTCGTGAACATTCCATTTGGCAAGCTGCGGGACAAACTTGAATATCTCTGCCAGCTTTACGGCATCAAATACCTGAAACAGGAGGAAAGCTACACATCAAAAGCGAGCTTTTTTGACAGGGATATTGTTCCTGTCTACAATGCTGACAATCCGGACGTGTACAAGTTCTCGGGCAGGCGTGTAAAGCGCGGACTGTACCGGACAAAGGCAGGTTCTTACATCAATGCAGACGTAAACGGTGCATTGAACATCCTCAGTAAAAGTAGCGTTGTGTCCCTTGAGGGGCTATACAATAGGGGCGAAGTGGACACGCCCGTAAGAATAAGGGTTGCCTAGCAGCCAAACTTCTTAAATTGAGTCGTTAGACTCATCAAAGCTTCCATTTCAACCGTTAACAGCCGTAAGGCTCAGGTAAGTGGTGAGTAGTTCACTTTACGGAATGTATCAGCATTGATACTTATGACAGAATAAAGGAAGCAGAAAAATGGCTATATAATTATAGAGTATAAAGGACAGTATTATAAATAGGATAATTCAGCTAAAGTAGGGAAGTCTCTTATTTCAACAAGTGGGATATGAACATCCTTTATTTTTTTGTGTTAATATCAAAAATTTTAAATTTATATACCAATTATTACTCCAAAAACGGATAAGAAATGGCCAAATTTATAATTAAAAATATGTTGTACCATTTAATTAAGGTCGATTTAACTTTAAAATCCAAGTAAACTTACCCTGACAATTCTAATGTAAGGTAGTTTACTAGGAGGGAAAAACAGAATTGATGAACATCATGATTAAATTGAAGGATGCCAGCTATAAGGCAGTAAAAAAGAAAGTAGCAACATTAGGAAAAACAAATATAGAAGAGTCTCCATGGATAATACACTCATAAAAAAAGCCCAGCAAGGGGATAAAAAAGCTGTTTCAACTCTTTTAAATAAAAATATAAATTACATTTACTGGATAGCACATAAATTAAGCATTTCAAATACAAATTTCGAGGACCTGGTATCTGAGGGCAAAATAGGCTTTTTGAAAGCGCTTGGAAACTATAATCTTGAAAGCAATTCCGAATTTCTAGCTTACGCTTATCCATATATCAAAGGGGAAATATGGAAATATATGAGCAATAATACGTTTTATGTACATCTTCCGGATTATAAAATCAGAAGTTATATGAGATCGAAAAGGCAATCCAAAGATCCAGAAAAGTTTAAAAAATTCAAATCTGAAAGTTTGTTATCACTGGATGAAATAACGAATTTACATGCCAAAAGTGAATTCAATGAGTTCAAAAATGTAGAAAGTCATATATTCTTAACCCAGCTTTTCAGATATTGTAAATTATCCAAATTGGAAATATTTATATTGAAAAGATTTTATTTTGATCAGATGCAGCTCAAGGAAATCTCAGCTCTTTTAAATTTAGAGAAATCTCAGGTCTATAAAATCAAAAAAAATTCCATTAGAAAATTACGATTTGAGCTGTTCAACCAGGATGATGAAAAAATCTGTGCTACAGATGGGAGGTGATTTACTTGAATCTAATGTTTTTTACTGTCCTTGCAGCAGAAAATATAGACTCAGGAGCCGTTCAGGCCGTGTCTTCTTCCGATTTTTCACACAGTATAAATGCTGTAATACAGTTTATCTACAATTCCTTGGATCCAATTGTATTTCCAATCGCAAAACTTGTACTTTTGATATCTGCGCTGGTTTTACTCCTTGGAGGAATATTAATGTCAAAAAATATTAAAAAAGCTGGATGGTGTGGTATTGCTACTACCATTGCAGTTTTGTTTTTGTTTTATCTTGCCCCGCTCATTCTGGGTCTTATAATCACAGCGGCAAAAACCGCGGGTGCAGGTAAGTAAAGAGAAATGAGATGCAGAAGAAAGGAGGTGGTGTATTCATGCTGAAAAAATTGAGAAACCTTTTAACAAATGGCAGGAAAGTTGTTATGGATGCCTTTTTTACATTATCTGCAATCATTGTGGTAAACTGCCCGGTACTTGCAGACAGCATAGATCAGGCTATCAGCACTCAATCATCAAAAGCTGTGGAAAGCAGATTGTTTGGTTCTACAAAGACAGTACTTATGGCTGTAGGTGGTGGAGCCATAGCTATAGCCATGGGAATTGTCGGACTTACAATGATACTCGCACATAAAAGACAGGAAACCCGTACTGAAGCCCTTGCATCAATTGGATGGATAGTTGGTGGGGCTGTATTAATTGGTGCTATTGCAATTTTCGTAGGTTTCTTTTGGGGTACTTTTGGGCTCAAAGGATAGGAACAAAAACAAATGCAGCAGTGGATCTTCTGCTGCTGTTTATATAAAAAAGAGGGGTGATATATGTGACATATTTTACTGTACCTTACAACATAGACAGTGAAGACAAGATTATTGGCGGGTACCTTTCACTTAGACAGTTTGCATGGATTGTGCTTGCAGTTTTTATCATATTGCTACTTTTCATATTGAACACAGGCTATATGTCAAGGACAACCGTAGGTGGTGCTATTTCATTTAATTTTTTGTCTTTCGCAGTTAGAATTGTAGTTTCATTACCGTTTTCAATATTTTGTATTATTATGGCTTTCATTAAGAAAGACGGTATAAATATTGATAAATATTTATTTAAATGCGTCATGTACAAGTTGAGAAATCATGTTATAAAAAACCAACCATAGTTGTGTTATGGCTTGTCTGGAAAGAAGGGATTTATTTGCTTATAGCAGTTGTTCTTGTACTTATAGGGCTTTCATTTCCAATTGGGGCCTATATCTATACAAGAATAGATGATGAGAATAAAAAGAGTGGTAAGTATTTAGATAAGGACATTAAAACTTCCAATAAAAATAAAGATGTCAAAACAAAGTCTCTGCCTGAAATAAAGAAACTGATAGGTATGAATGACATAAAAAACAATAAAATTCAGCTCCTAAGTGGTAAAAGGAGAATCATACTCAGCGTATCCTCACCTGATATTCCGCTTCTTACTGATGATGAAATAGAAGTTATGGAATTGAAACTTCTCCAGTTTGCACTTTCTCTAAATGATTCAATTCAATTTTTTACAACACCAACAAGAATAGAAACAAAAGAGCCGGCAGAACTTGTTTTAAAAACAGTAGAATCTGCTGATGAAAATATCCCGGAGGGGCTAAGGCAGTATTCTGACAAACTGTATAACTCATATAAGGAAATTGAAAACAGCAGGGGAGTATATGTATTTAGAAGTTTCTGCATTATTGGCACTGATATAAAAGATGAGGAAAGGGCAAAAAATGACCTCAGGTATAAATGCAACCTGGTAATGTCCAAGCTTATTGGGGCAAAAATGAGGGTATCCATACTGAATTCATACCAAATTGCCCAGCTTTTTGCTGATATATTGCAGCGTGGTGACAACATACTGATAGAAAAACTTATCAAAAATGGTGCAATGGAGCTTTATACAGAGGGTATAGGCCAGGAGATCTATTCGGGAAAGGAGGACAAAAAAGAAGATGAATATGATATTGAAAGGGAAGAAATTCAAAAAGAAACCAGGCAAAAGTAATAAAAAAACAGGTGATATATTTGATAAAACATCAAATATCATGGATTTAATTTACCCCGATGTTTTCAGTGAAAACAATGATTATATATACCTGGGACCGAATAAATATGTTCGTGTTTATGCTATAACAAATTACCCGAGGCAGATGTATATAGGTTTTCTAAATGATCTGTTTACGTTGGGAAACATAGATATTTCAACTTATGTAGAGCCAATTCCTGATGCTGAGATAATAAATCGGCTCACCTCCAAATATTCTGAGCTTAAGTCTAATCTGAACCTTCAGGTAAAGCATGGATATGCTGTGGATTATGGAGTGGCACATGCGGCGGATGATCTTGATGCACTGCGAGAACTCATCCAGACAAACAAAGAAAGGATGTTCTTTGCACAGCCAATTATTTTTATATGGGGCAGAGATACCAGGGATCTTGATGATAGATCCAATTCTTTGAATGATTTATGCAGTAGAAAAGCTGTAAAGATCAGGTGTCTTACTTATGATCAAAGCAAAAGTTTTATTTCAGGACTTCCGACGCTCAATCTATCATACTCTTCCTATCTTAGAAATATGACAACAGGGGCTATAGCAAGTCTTATTCCATTGGGAAATACACAGCTTTCACACAGGGGAGGGATACTGCTTGGGAGAAACCTGAATACGAAGTCCTATATATTTTACAACAATTTTATAGGTGCTCCGGAACTTACCAATCCACATACTTTTATCTGTGGAACAACAGGTGCCGGAAAATCCGTTTTAATGCATGTAAAATCTGCCAGAGGAACTGCAGCTGGCAGATGGTCGGTAATAATGGATCCCAAAGGTGAATATCGCAAGCAGGCTGAAATTCTTGGAGGACAATTTATAGAACTCAAACCTGGAGTCAAAAGCGGTATAAACCCTTTTGATCTTGAGATAGAGGAAGACGAACATGGAAAGAGAAAAATCAATCTCTACGGAAAAAGAACTGAAATAGTGAATATGATTTCTATTTTTGCTGAAAGGTTCAGGGGGAAACCGCTTAGAGGACAGGAGATTACAGCTGTTGACGGTGTGGTAAGTAAATTGTACTCCGATTGCAAGATAACGGAAAATGCAGACAGCCTTTATATAGAAGCTGAAAAAGCAGTAGAGGGTAAGTTTTATACCGGCAAGGTAAAAAAGAGACTTCCTACACTTTCAAATTTGAGGGACGGTCTTGTGGAATACAACAGGAGCGCCCAGCTTGCAAATCTCACTGAACTTACTGAAATTATGAAGATGATAACTGGAGATGGTCCAATGGCCATTTTTGACTGCCAAAGTACTGTGGATTTGAAAAGCAGGCTTATTGTTATAAGTTTCAAAAACCTGGCCGATGATTTTTCTAAGTTTTTTGCAACTATAAACACCATGTCATGGATATGGGCCAAATTTTCAAACTGGAAACTTAAAAATATATTGAAGGATGTATATGTAGACGAGGGATCGCTGTTTACCAAGTTCGAAAGAGCACTTGATTTTATAGACAATATAGCAAGGCTTGGAAGGGCTTTCAACATAGCACTTACACTTGCTACACAATTTATTGAGGATTTTATAGCTACCCAGCAGGGAAGGGCTATAGTATCACTCTGTGCTACCAAAATAATACTTAAACTTGAACCTAGTGTAGCCAGGGAAACAGCAAAGTATTTCAATCTGTCGGCAAATTGTCGTGAGTATATTTCAAGCTTCTCGAGCGGACAAGCTATCCTGCGTACAGAGCAGGATCTTGTGCTTATGGAAGTCGTACCCAAGGAATTTGAATGGGAATTTGCAGAACCGTGATAAAGGCTAGAAAGGAGTTGGTTTTATGTCTAAAAAGCATAGATATCTGTTAGATTTTTTTGTATTACTGGTGTTTTTCCTGGCATTTTCCTTTTCAGTAACTAAACCTATAAAAGCAGCACCATCTTACGAAAGCTACGGAAAAGAATTTGCTGTTACTGCTACTACTACAAAAACTGTAAGTTTTGACATGAATGGTGCAGATACTAAAAAAGCCCAGCACACTATTTCATATTATATCTACTTGTTTGGAGGCACTATTGTAGCTTTTTCCATGGGACTTGCAGCTATGAGAATGATACTTGTAAAAAACAGCCAAACCAAAAGAGAAGAGACCATGACGGCTTTCGGAAAGATAATTCTCGGGTGCAGTATTTTGGGATCCTGTATTTTACTCAGTGGTTTTCTAATAGGGGTGGCCAACCATCTAGGATCTGCAATTACAGATGGGAATTCCAGTTTGATAAATGTGCCGACCACAACCATAACTGATGATGACGGTAATTTCGTAGTTAAAGCCTTTGGAAATATTTTTCTTTCCGTTGAAAAATGTATATTTAATTTGTTTGACAAGTATTTCGGATTTTTACCTTTGGATAAACTCATATTCAATTCCAGTGCCAATGCCTTCGGTGTAACTGGAACCATAACAGTTCCACCATTTACTAATGCAGAATGGTCAAATCTAAACTATATGTATTTGCTTGTCTCTTCTATATGTGCACCACTTGTACTTTTGATGGTGGCCAAGACTGGAATTTCTCTCATAATGTCTGCGAACAGACCTGCCCAGAGATCGCAGCTACAGGAGGATGTCTGCAGATGGCTGTTCTCATTGGCACTTATAGCTTTAGGGCCACTTCTTCTTAAAGGGTTATTCCTTCTGTCAAGTGATATGACAAATGCCGTTGTATCCATATTCAATGCATCGCTTGGAAAAGACAACTATGTGACTGATATTTCCATGGTAGACAGCATCAAAACCGGATCTTTTCTTACAAGTGCCATTGTAAAGTGTCTGTTTGCATGGAAGTTTTTCCAGATAAACATGCTGTTCATGGTAAGAAAAATAATACTTACTGCCATGTATGCATTTACACCGCTTGCTGCACTTTTCTGGGGTATAGACAACAGGACACAGGCCATACAGATATGGTTTGGTGAGATGATAACCAATGCGACTATGCAGTTCTTTTATGCATTTACCTTTAGCATAATGATTATAAGTCTCTCCGGATCTTCATGGAAAAATTGGTTTTATGCCCTTGTCTGGGTATTTGCTCTTGTCAAACTGGCAGAAGTTTTCAGAAATTCACTTCAGGGATTGTTTACCAAGCTTGCAGGTGTTGATGAAATGTCCATAGCAGGCAGATCTTTTGGCCCTGTATCGAAGCTTGCTATAGGTGCTGCTGGTGCCATGGCAAGAACGTTTAAGGTAGGAAATCCCTCAAAACTTTCAAATGGGCTAAATATAGGTGGGTTAAGGAATTCCGCTCTTGGCTCGGCTGTATTTGGAGCTGGTGGTAAAAAGCCGCAGGGAAGTTCTCAAGGTGCAAAAGATGCCGCAGGAAAGACAGCGGCAGCTGCCAGTGCAACTGAAAATTTCAGACAGTCCAGCAGTACTGATCAAGGTGAAATGTCAAGTAATCCCCAGGCGGCACAAAATAGAGGTAATCAAAATCATAATAAAAAGCCAAATGAATATGAAGAAAGCCTTTTAAATTATATGGATAGTGAAAACGGAACAGGTGCTGGCGGTTATGCGTCAGATAATGTAAAAAATTCAGAGACAGATCCTATAATAAACCCTGAAAATTTTAATGGATTAGACTCGCTAAAGCCAATAACCGATTCAGAAGGAAATGTGAATATGAACAATTTAAAAGCGGCAGGTTCGAGGCATATGCTGTATTCATCAATGCTGAATGACAACTTGAAAAAATTTGCAGCAGAAAAGCCTATGGGTGCCAAAGTACTTGGCGGGGTTTCAAGGGCAATGAATCATAAAAATACTGGAATGGCAAACAGGGTAATAGCCGGCAAGGCCATAAACGCCACAATAGAACAGATGCAGTCCCTTGCAGGTGGAGAAAACAAACTTAGTAAACAGGATGCACTTACACAGCTCTTTGGCGGTGAAACTAAAAGCATAAATAAAAATGTAGATGGCCATAAATTTGAGATTACTCACAATAGGAATGCACAGAAATTCAAATCAGCTTTGGAACATGGTGATATAGGAAGAGCTTCTCAAGTAATAACAAATGCCAATCCAATAAATGGTCTTTCTCTTAAACAGCAAAGCGCAGTTATCGCCAGAACAAGTCCATACACGAATATTGACGGATTCAGGTGGTAAGGTGGTGATGGTACTGTGAATAACAACAATAGGGAGAATTTCTTTAAAAGATTTGCTAAGAATAAATTTAAGTCATTTGCCAGACAGTTTGTTTTAAAGAACCCTCTTGTAATAGGAGTAATAATACTTCTTGTCATTGCCTTTGTAATTTTTGGAGCACTTGCAGCCGACATAGGAGACATGGGGGACAATACTGTAAGTTCATCACTTTCAACTAATGACAACAAAGATATACTGGAAGACCTGCAAGAGTATCTGGATGATAAAATAAATGTTGGGGTACCTGATTATGTGAAATATGGAGATAATTATTCAGGTAGTGGAGGTGACTCAGTAAGTATACCTGAAGATTTCAAGAGCACAAGCGACGTTGTAAATTACGCATTGAAGTTTTTAGGTGTTCCCTATTTATGGGGAGGTACAAGCCCGAAGGGTTTTGACTGTTCGGGACTTGTACAGTATTGTTACGGGCATTTCAATATAAATCTTCCAAGAACATCCCAGGAACAGTTCAAAGTTGGAACTTCTGTAGACAGGTCAGCTCTGAAACCCGGGGATTTAGTATTCTTTGAAGGTAATCAACCGGCACATGTAGGTATGTATATAGGTGAAGGGAAATACATTCAAGCTCCAAGGACAGGTGATGTAGTAAAGGTTTCTCTGCTTAGTGCAAGAAATGACTATGCAGGTGCAAGGAGAATAGCCGATGTTTCAGGGGATTCTGGCAGCAGTTCAGATAATAGTGATACTACATCCGATAGTATATCTGAAAATGAAATTGACTATACAGATGCTTACAATATAATAAGAAAGTTTTATTTAAGTCCCGGGAATGTATTTGGATATATGAAATACATGGAAATGTCACTGGGTATAAAACCGGAGGATTTCTTTAGCGGCAGTTTCGGAAATGATACAGAAGATAATGGTGATTCAGATTCTCAGGGCAATCCCGTAACCGATATTATCAACCAGAAAATCATAAAAGAGAAGATAGAAAAAAATGATCATAAAATAGCGGATGAACTGAAACCGGAATTTACAATTTCAAATGAAACTACTACTGATGTTGTAACTTACGAAAAAGAAGAAACTATTCTTGGAATTGATACAGGTAAGAAAGTCACTGTAACTAAAAAACATACAGGTTCCATAGCAGTTGTGACACATATAAGCAGCATATGGGGAGAAGTGGATTTGCAGTACAATCAGGTTACTTCATCTTATACTGATTCCGAGGGTACTCACACTGTAACAAAACCTGTGTATGATGGGTACAAGCTTCAGGGTGAATTGTTCTCCAGGTTAAGGTCTATAATAAAGCACGATTTTCCTGAAGAAAAGGATGTGGATGATGCAATATACTTCATAATAGAATCCGGGTTTAACTTTGACAGGAAGGAGCAAAATGGTGACTGGATAAACGGCAAACTTAGTGATCTGACACTGGATTCGCTTCTGGCGGATCTTGGAGGTTCAAACACCGGAATTTCTGCAGGAATGATTCCCACTTTTTATCAATGGGACAGCAGATGGGGAAGTAATTCATATGCAGGATCCACAATAGATAAATTGGGATCTGCGCCTGCGAGTCTTGCCATGGTAGTTAGTGGTCTTGAAGGAAAGTTGGGAGGATACGACAAGAACGGTGATGGCATTTTGGAACCTGATGAAGCGGCAAATTATCTAAATAACATCGGAGTTCAGAAAGACACCGATGTAAATGATAATTTTTCCAAAGCGGCATCATTTTTCGGACTTACAGTGAAACATTATGGAAGATCCGATTATATGAGCATCGCAAATGAACTTAAACAGGGACATCCTGTCATAGCAAATGTACATGGTACTGATGGAATAGCATATGGAAGTCCTGGTTCCACCTTTACTCAGGGAAATCACTACATCGTGCTTGTAGATATAGACGGTAATAACAAGGTAACTGTTCACGACCCATACAACAAGAACAATCAGAACAGCCGTACGTGGGATCTGTCGAGTATAATAGCTGCAGAAAGCTTTGACTATTACGTATTTAACAATCCCAATATAGTTTATCAAAGTGGTGTTGCAACAGCTTATACAGGGGACAACATAGGTTTAAATGGTGGCACTCATGCAGCTTGGAACGGCATGGATGTGTCAAATAAAAACTTAGGCAATCATCTTATAGCCGCAGACAAAAGCATACCTTTTGGGACACTTGTAATTGTCAAAGTTCCAGAAAGCAAAAGGTACTGGAAAATGGCAAATGGGCAGAAAGTTGATGTCAATGGTGCCTATGTGGTTGTAGATAGGGGCGGTGCCATAACAGGCACACATATAGATGTTTATTTTGGGAGTGGAGCATATTACAATACCGGTTCCGGAGGCGGAATAGCCAACCAATTTGGAAGAGTCAATATAAAGCTCAGGGTAACCAAGAGCAAAATCAGCTATAATGATGCACTGAAGCATTGAATGGGGGAATAAAATGTGGATTCAACTAAAAAGAAGATGATATTGCTTGCTTCGGCTACAATAGCTATAGTTTTTATAAGTTGTGCATTGATTTATGAAATCAACTCAAGGCATTTCAATACCTCAAATGAATATCTGAAACAAGGTCACAGTTTGTCTGAAAAGAAGAGATTTGATGAAAATATGGAATATGCAAATAAGTACAATGCACGCATAAAAAATATGGATAAGCTTGACACACCGTCTAAAGGTTCAGCTGCTCCGGATATTCAAAAAGTGTCTGAGGCGGAAAAATCAAACTCTACTGTATCCCTCTATTTCTTGTTTAACAAGAAGCTATTGAATACGGATCAGTATATAAATGCTGAAGACAAGTTGAATGCCGGTATAAAAGAAATAGCCGACATAGAAAACAGTAGGAATTTAAATGAATATTTCAATGCAAATAAAGACAACCTGAAAAATGCATATGGAATATCAAGTTATAATGAGCTTGCTTGTCTTAAAAGTAAATTCCAGAAGTTAGATGGCAGTAGGGTAAGTGTAATTGTGGATCAGAATTTTACTAAAACAGAGGACGGTAGAATATCTTTTAATGTGATACTTAAAGGCAGCGGAAATGCTGTAAGCCAAAATGTTATGCTGAGATATGCAAGTGATGTTGAAATGGATATATCATGGAAGTTATGATGAAGGTCTCATCTGAAAATGATGAGGCCTTTTAACTTTTATATATAATAATAAATCCTCTAATCTTAAATTGATGCTATAGAAGATAATTGTGCTTTTCGTTTTGTTCAAATTTTTACCCAAATAATAAATAAGAAATAGCCAAATTTGTAAATGGGGATATACCGTATCATTAAATTAAGAAGTTAATTTGACTTTTAATTAAAAAATGGAGGTAATGCAATGAATTTAAAGGAATTAAATTTTTTAAATCCAAAAACTCGTAGGAAAATTGCTGCAGGTGCAATTAGTGTCGCAATGGGATTTTCTATAGTTGCACCAAACATAGCTACTGTTGCCAATGTTGCTGGTATTCAAATTACTACTGTAAAAGCTTTCGCTGACACTTCTAATGTGAAATGGATTGATGGTAATGGACTGCCAGGTACAACGTATACTGATGTAGATACTGATGCGACTAATGATGCAAATTCTAGAAGCAATAAATTATGGCACTGGATAAATATGAGTAGTTGGGTACAAGAACAATATCAAGGAGATTCTTCTAAATATGTTGTTCGTGGGCACTCGTCTGCTCGCTGCTCGTCTGTTTGCTATTTCTATGGCATCCTTGGTGATCTGAGTAGCACTAGTGTTGGGTGGCGCCCCGTTCTTGAAGTCCTGAATACTGATCCCCTGATAGCAGGTCACAATGATGGTGACATTGTTAAGTTTGGAACGTTGTATGTTAATGGTATCAAACAAAAAAGACCTCTCAATCCTGTTTACGGTGGAGATATACCTGAATATTCGAGTGGATCTATAGAGATCCGGGATACAGACAGCGATGATGCATACAAGATACAGTGGGTCCTGGCAACAGACCCGGAAACAGGTAAAAAACTGCTCATCGCTGACAGGAACATACTCAGTTTCGTCTCTTGGGATAAATTGAATGGTCAAAACCTAGTCTCTGGAAAAGATATTACTATTGATAGTTCTTCATTTAAGATTAGGCTTTTAACCGGAGGTTCTGATTATAAAGATAGTAGTAATCCATATGCAGGTGCTAGTAATCTAAACAATGAGTGGGACCAGATTATCAATCGTGGTGATGGGATAGAGCCATCATATCAAATAGACAAGATATATAATGCAGATGACCAGTCTAAATACGGTTCCTGGTTCACAGTATTTTATGCAAAATCGCTGTATGACAATAATGATCTCATGCAGTTTGCACTAAATGATACTTTCGGTACTGCAACTTTAAGCAATGGTGGAGTTATTCAGGATGAAAGCCAGATAAGAGATAAATACTTCCTTTCAGATGGTTCTATGATATTGATTGATAACTACGGTATGGTTCAATACTACAAAGATCTGACAACAACATCTCCTGCAACACTTCCTATCGACGGCAGTGGTATTATCGGGGCTGATACCCTGGTATTTGGCACAGGCACTTCAGCCGTAAAACATCCTGTACTTTATTTCGGGAGTTCGTCAAAATATATAGACACAGATGGCAGCCTCAAGACATTTACTTTAAAGAGCACTGATGTTAAAAAAATGTTTGCATATAAGTATGCAAAAGGCATATCCCAATATATGCTGATTCAGAAATCAGATGGTTCTTTAGTTTATTTGGATGCAGATGGACACCAGCAGGATTTCGGCCTGAACATGAATGATGTTTCTTATATCATGCCGGCAACAGGTGTAAACAAAGATATCTTTGTCATGAAAGACGGTACTTTAAGGGACGACCAAGGAGTTATAGTGGTTCCTGATGGTGTGACATTGAGTAAAATATGGTCAAACAGGATTTTTGAGATGTCGGACGGTTTTCTTTACACCTTCCAGAATGGTACATTCAAAAATACCAATACCCTTGCTTCTTTTGCAAAACTTGCCCAGAACAATGCGCTTTTACTTAAGAATGGGAACTTCCAGCTTGCAGATACTTCAGGTAACCTAACCAATGACCTTGATGTAAGTGGAAATGACGTAAAATACATGTCACAGCTAGATTCAACGAATATGTATCTTATCTTAAATGACGGCACAACCTATGGCGTGGGAGACAAAGTACAGGGTGACAGTCTTGAAAATCATGGTATAAATATAAATGACGTGTCAGCTTTCCTTTCAAATGGTTCCGACAATGTAGTAAGGGCACTTGTTACAAAGGACGGTACCGTGTATACCAATCCCGGCTCATGGGCGAAGAACACCCTGGTGCATTTTAGTTCTGACGCTGTAAACTCAGCACATGATACTAATCCGGTCTACACCAACCCGGGAGATGCAGCTGGATCAGGTGATCCAAACAAGCTTCCTGGTGGTACAGATGAGAAAGGCAACGGTATAAATCCTATTATCGCGGAAGATACTACAGGTCCTACAATCAATATCACTGGAAGCCCAACTGACTGGACCAATGGAGATGTAACACTATCCTACAGTGCTTCAGATGAAGAAGGCGGCAGTGGATTCTCAAAAGTAGTACTCCCGGATAATACCGAAGTAACCAGCACGACAGGAACTTTCAAGGTAACGGAGAATGGTACTTATATGTTCAAAGCTGTGGATAATGACGGGAATGAAACTACCCAAACCGTGACAGTAAGCAAAATAGACAAGATAGCTCCCACAGTCCCGTCAATCAGCAATGATAATGGTACTGTGACGATAGCTGCAGGTACAGACGCAGATAGTGGTGTAAAAGAAACGGACTATAGTATAGATGGCGGCGCATACCAGAAGTATGGTTCGGCATTTACATTAGAACCAGGAATCCATACTGTGAAAGCTAAAGATATAGACAATGCAGGGAACGAAAGCAGCGAAGTAACCCAGAATGTAACGGTGGAAGATACTGCATTTGAAAATGCAACACAGGCTGTAGAAAATGCGGAGAGCACAAAAAGCCAGGGAGATGTTGATACCGCAAGAGACCTCGTGGATGCACTTCCAGAGAGTCCGGAAAAGCAGGCACTTGAAGACAGGCTGGATACCGTACAGGATGAAATAGACCAGGCAAAACAGGATGAGCAGAATCTTAAGGATGCATCTGACGCGGTAGACCATGCTGAAGATACAGAGAACCAGGATGATCTGGATCATGCAAAGGATCTGGTGGACAACCTTCCTGACGGGCCGGGCAAGGACAACCTCGAGGACAGGATAGATGATATACAGGACGAAATAGACCAGAACAGCCAGGAAGCGCAGGATCTGGCTGATGCAACTGCGGCCGTAGAGAAGGCAGAAAGTACCCAGCTGCAGGAAGATGTTTACAGTGCAAGGGTACTTGTAAACAAGCTCCCTTACAGCCAGGACAGGACAGACCTCAACAGGAGGCTTGATGCTGTCCAGAATATAATAAATCTCTACAAGAATGCAGAGCAGAGGGTACAGGCGGCCGAAAAGCTCAAGACGGAATCTGCAGTTTCAAGTGCAAGGTCAGTAGTTTCAAAATTGCCTGACGGAGACAGGAAGGACAGCCTGAATGCAAGGCTTGATGTGGTGGAAGCTGAGATAGTCATTGACAATACGATAAAGGCCATAGACAGGGACATAACCGCTCTTGAGAAAGACGTGGACAGCCACATAAAGTACAATTCAAATATAGATATAGACAGCTATAAGAACAAAGTTACGGCACTCAGAGACAGGGTAAATGCCCTTCCTGACAGTGTATCTGGTACCAAGTTAGCGTTTAATGAAAGGCTGGATACAGTAGATTCAAAACTTACGAAACAAAAAGGTGTCCAGGATGCGGTAAGCAAAGTAGTTGATGCAATTGACAAAGCCGGGCAGACACTTGATAACAAAGACATACAGGATGCCCAGGATGCCATAGACAACCTGCCCGATGGAGTAGATAGGTCTCAGTATCAGAGTGAACTCAATACGATAAAGCAGAAGAAACAGGCGAAGGTGGCAAAGGACACGACAGATGCAAACAAGGCAGTAACCACAGCTTCAAGGACAAGGCTCCAGTCTGATATAGATGCAGCCAGGGTACTTGTAAATGCACTCCCTGATGGAAACAATAAGACACAGTTATCCAAGCAGCTTGATTTGATTCAGAAATATGTAAAAAAGTAAAAATGAATATAAAAATAAGGAATTGCTTAGAAGAGAGTAGTTCCTTATTTTTGTGTTTTAGAATACCACATATTAAATATGAGAAATATTTTAGTAAATGTCCCTTATGGGGGCGACAATTGGTTTCGGTCGTGAGACTAACAAATAATGAAAGGTGGGAGGAATATGAAAAATATTAAGAACAGAAAGATTAAGAAGTCTATAATAACCTGACACATATAAAGTTTGTGAAAAATACCACGAGTAATGATATTAGAAAAAATATATAAGAGAGGATAATATATCCAAAATATTGTAAATTTTGTGTGAATAATTTAAATATATAAAAATGGAGATGAATGTGGTGAATATCAAGAATTTATTTGCAAGTGCGGGGCTTATATCATTAGTTATCATTACAGCACTTATTACGGATTCAGCAAAAGTATCCGCAAGCTCCATAACAAGAGTAGGGGGAGAAAACAGATACGCAACAGCCTCCCAGGTTGCCAAAACAAATTGGACAAGTGGAAGTGAGAATGCAGTTCTGGTATCAGGTGAAGGTTATGCAGATTCAGTTAGTGCTTCTGTATTAGCCAAGAAATTGGGTGCACCAATACTTTTGACTCAATCAGCTTCACTTAGTGCAGATGCAAAGAGTGCACTTGAAACATTGAAACCAAAGAATGTATATGTTATTGGTGGAACTGCATCAATATCAAGTTCAATTGAAAGTGCATTAAAATTAGACTACAATGTTACAAGACTTGGTGGAAATGACAGATATGCTACGAATCTGGCAGTAGTAAACAAGCTTGTAGATTTGGGAGTAAGCAAGGACAACATAATAGTAGTAGCAGGAACTGGATTCTCAGATGCATTGTCTGTAGCACCAGTTGCAGCAGCTAAAGATGAAATATTGATTCTTACAGATAATAATGTAGATTCTATAAAATCAACTATTAATTTTGCAAAGGATTCGAATGTTACTGTAGTCGGAACTACAAACGTAGTAAGCGATGCAGTATACAAAGCATTAAAAGCAGACAATAGAATAAATGGTGGAGCAGACAGGTTTGCTACAAACCTTGCTGTATTGAAAGCATTTGATGGAGATTTTAATGCAGGCAAGATTTATGTGGCAAATGCTACAGGGCAGGGCTATGCAGATGCGTTGGTTGCTTCTGCATTAGCAGGTAAGTATTCAGTTCCATTGATACTTACAGATACTGAAGAATCTACTGCAACCAATAAAGCGGTAGATTATATCAAGATAAAAATTAAAAAAAATACTGACCTGCAGGTAGTTGGTGGTACCGGAGTTGTTCCTCAATCTGTTGAAGATAAAATAAATTCTTTATTTGAAAATAATAAAGACAGTAACTCAAATGATAATGATGATAATGATTCGTCGGACAGCAGCGATAAGTCATCAAATAAATTAACAAATGCAACAAATGCAGTCGTTAAGGCTGAAAACTCAAAATTACAGGCAGATGTAGATAGTGCAAAAGCGTTGGTAGATGCTTTGGAAGGCAGTTCGGACAAGACTTCTTTACTTAACAGATTACAAACTGTTCAGGATGAAATAAATCAAGCTAATGCAGGGAAAGAAGCGTTGGATAAAGCCACTGCCGCAGTAACTAAAGCCGAAAGCTCAAAACTGCAGGCTGACGTAAGTAGTGCAAAGATATTAGTTGATGCTTTGGAAGACGGTTCAGACAAAACTTCTTTGATTAACAGGTTAAAAGTTGTTCAAAATGAAATAGATCAGTTGATTTCTCAAGGACAGAAACAGGAACTAAAGGATGCAATTTCAGCAGTGTCAAAGGCAGAAAGCAGTAAGCTTCAAAATGATGTAAATTTTGCCAAAACGTTGGTAGATGCCTTGTCTGATGAAGATACTAAGACTAGTCTTGAAAATAGACTAGAAATTGTACAAAATGAGATAAATCAAATTAATAATCAACAGCAGGCTCTAACAAAGGCTAATGATGCAATAAGCAAAGCAGAGAGCTCTAAGTCACAAGTAGATGTTGACTCAGCTAAAGCTCTGATAATGGCATTGCCAGATAGCACATATAAGACAAGTTTGCAAAACAGGTTAAATGTAGTACAAAATGTAATAGATGCAACATTAGCAGTACAGGAAGCAGAACAGAATAATGGTAATTATGCCCCCTACAATACAGCAAAAGAACTGGTAGATGCATTGCCGGATAGTTTGGATAAAACAGCACTAGAAACACGTTTGTCTAACTTGAAGATACTTATAGATGCAGTTGATGCAGTATTTAATGCAGAGGGTTCATCTACTACGGAAGACTATAATAAAGCTAAAGTATTAGTTGATGCACTACCTAGTAGTTCAGATAAAACATCTCTTGAAAATAGATTGAATACTGTAGATATAATAATAAAATCGAAGGAATACTTAGCTACTGCCCAATCTACATTAATTCAGGAAGATTTGGATAAAGCAATACAGGAGATTGATAAGCTTGACGATAATGTAATTCGAGATGGTTTATTGGAGCAAGCAGAAGATATTCAGAATCAAATTGACACTATGGATGATGAGCAAAAGTTACAGCAGGCAACAGATGCCGTTACACATGTAGAGAGCACTATGACACAGGAAGATTACACTACTGCAATAACGTTAGTGACAGCACTCCCTGATAGTCCAGACAAAAATGGTTTATTAAGCAGGCTAGATGAAGTTCAGTATGAGATAAGCCAAATTAGTATTAATAAGCAAAAATTAGACACTGCCACGGCAGCGGTTATTGAGGCAGAAAATTCCAAGGTGCAAGCGGATGTAGATAATGCAAAGTCACTGGTAGCTGTTCTCAAGGACAGCACGGATAAGGAAGCTCTGCAAGCAAGGTTGCAGGCTGTTCAGGATGAGATAAACCAGGCTGGCACAGGTCAGGAAGCATTAGACACGGCTACTCAGGCCGTCGTAAAGGCTGAAAGTACAGAATTTAAAGTTGATGTTGATAGTGCTAAAGCTCTAGTTACTGCATTGCCAGACAATGGAGATAAGACCTCATTATTAAATAGGCTTCAAGTCATACAGCCAATATTAACAACCCATCAAGAATTTTACGACACAATAAAGAACTCACTACAAAATTTTGATGAGTCACTGGACATATATGTAGATGAAGATGATGCTTACGAGTCTTCAGATAAATATTATTTCTTAACGACAATAGATGAAATTAAAAGGGATAATCCAGATTTGAATGCAGAACTTTTAAGGTATTCCTATCCGACGTCATCGTTGCCAAAAATAACTCAACTAAATGGAATAACAAAATATAAACTTAATATAACTTTCAATTATACTGGCACCAACGAAAATATGATATCAAAAAGGGAGACTGTAGCATCAAAAGTAAATGAAATAGTCAATTCTGTAACTAATGCAACTATGACAGATTATCAAAAAGAGCTTGCCCTCCATGATTACTTGGTCAATAATTGTCATTACAATTATGACGTTGCTGAAGGAATTGATGTAAAAAAGGAAAATAATCCTGATATCTATACTGCTTACGGTGTCTTGATAAATGGGGATGCCGTTTGTGAGGGATATGCAGACGCAATGTACAGGTTGTTGAAGGCTGTAGGAATTGATAGTATGATGGTAGTAGGAACTGTTTCAAGTGATGGCGGGGTAAGTTATGGAGACCACGCATGGAATATAGTTAAGATAGGTGGTCAGTATTATCAACTGGATCCTACCTGGGATGATCCTACTTATTTTTCCGGACCTAATGAACCAATTCCTGGTTATAATGATCCAACACATGATTATTTCAATGTAACAGATGATTTTTTATCTCAGGATCATATATGGGACAAGAGTAAATATCCTGTATGCAATAGCATAGAGTATTCATACAAATAAAAGATACAAGCAAAAAAATAATTTGTAATGGACAGAGAAGGTTCCTTGATTGTGGGGGCCTTCTTTTTTTTATCCCCAATTTTTGCTGGAGAAAATATTAAATTTTAGCCCAATTATAAGCAAGAAATCGCCATAATTTCTTATCATCGTATTCATTTATACTGAGTGTATACTGAATTTCTACAGAAAGGAGATATAGGCTTTTGATATTGATAGCGACGGGAATAAGTGATTTTGATGAGCAGATAAAAGAAGCAATTGATAGAGAAAATACCCACGGTACAAAAATTGTAGGGTATAGAGAATATCTTACGGGCGATAATGTAAGTTCGGATATTATAATTCTATCTAAAAGACTTCCTGGGGATATACCATTAAGACAGCTTCTGTTTGAACTTAAAAGAGGGAGCAAAACTCAAAGAATTATTTATCTTACAAATCAGGAAGACATAAAAGGTATAGAAGCATGTTTTGAATTTGCCATATATGATTTTCTATTTGATCCAGTAACAGTAGATAATATATTGGATTGTATAAAAAACCCCAGGACATTTACAGATGTGAGTTCCATCTATTTGAATTTTCAAGAAAAAATAGCCAAACATCCCGAAAATGATATTGATAAACCTCTTGTTGATACCAAAAAAAATACCAAAGTAGAAAAACCTATAAGGACAAAAGAAAAAATAAAAGAGGTTGAAAAAATAAGGGTAATCGAGAAAAAAGTGGTAGAAACAAGATTATACAAGCAAAATGTCATATCATTTTATTCTGCCGACAATAATATTCTTGCCAGCTTTGTTCTGGCTAATTCGGCTGTAGCTTTCAGCAGAAAATCCGAAAACAGGATACTTGTTATAGATAATAATACTGTACCCTGCCTTGATCATATGTTTGGAGTAAACAAAGAAATTATGGTAAAGGACAATTTTAATTCTAATTCAATTGATACAGGACTTTCAGCCTGCTATACATCCATAGAAAACTTTACTTTCAATGCGGAATTACTTAAAAAATTTGTTATACCGATCAAATACAGTAAAATAGACGTTCTGACAGGTATATATGACAATAGTGTTTTAAAACAGATGGAAGGCAAGCATTACAAAAGCATTATTGATACGGCCAGGGAAATATATGATGTGATCCTAATATCGGTCAACCCTTTCAAGGCAGCGGCAGGAACAATATATTCCCTGCTAAACAGCGACAAAATAGTGACCGTGGTGGAAGCAAATTATCTTTCGGCAAGAAATACGGTGAATGCTCTTAAAACTCTTGAAGGTACTGGAATTTATAAAGATAAATTTGGAATAGCAGTTGTGGAGGATAATGGAGCTCTGGATATTGGAGTCATGGATAAGATTTTCGAGAGTTATAAGGTTATATCTCAGATACCATTAAGCAAAAATTACAACAAGTCCATAAATACTAAAAAACCTTTGATTGGTTCACTGTATTCTTCAAGAACTGATAAAAATTCCTATGGCAGAATAGTTACTTTTATAGGTCTTTCAAATTCAATTGTGGTAAAGAACAAAACTGAAAATAAAGAGTATGAAAATGATAAAAAAACGAATGTATCTCCCACAAAAGGCATCGGTTTCTGGCTCCTAGGGGATATGAAGAAATTAGCGAGAAGGGGAAGGAGGTAATATACTTTGCCTTTAATAGTAGATTTGGATGATCTTAACTATTTACACCAGGTTTCAAATATGCCGAAGAAAAATTTAAATGAGACTATAGATAATATAGTAGACTATCTTGTTAAAAACTGTGCACTTCTTATAAATGACATAGAAAAAAATAAGAAACCTGTAACCTTAATAAATGATGAAATCCTAAAATATATAAAAAGCAATAAAATTTCAGTAGTATCCCAAAACAATCTTAATATGCTGCTGACATCCATAAACAATTATATCTGGGGATATGGCCCAATTCAATCATTTATCAACGATAGAGATATTTCAGATGTTTATATTTTCAACAAAAATTGTGTGGCCATAAAAAAATATGGGAAACTGCAATTTACAGATATAAAGTTTCCAACTGACAAGTCACTTCTGAATTTCTGCTATAACCTCGCCATAAAAAATGGGGGAAGCCTTTCAGATATAAATGCAAAACAAATTTTATCCGATTCAAAATCACAGAAAGATGCAATCCTTAGAATTGACATAGTTATAGATCCAATTACTTATACAGGCTCGCAGGTTGAAATAAGGAGACTTCCGAAAAAGAAAAAGTCATTTAATGATCTTATAAAAGAGGGAATGCTAAATGCAGAGATACAGAAATATTTAATAACTGCTGTTAAATCGGGACTTAATATAGTTTGGACAGGCCGTGGCGGTAGCGGTAAAACCACACTTATAAATGCATGTCTCGATTATGTTCCGAAACAGGATGTACAGCTTATAATGCAGGAATCCGAGGAACTTTTTACCTCACATAAGGCTACCTTCATGCAAAAAGTTAAAAAGAAACAGGGTGAAAGTGATGTGGAATATACCCTAAAGGATCTCACTATAAATGCACTTCTCATGAGCCTTGACAGGATGGTAATAGGCGAGATCAAAGATGAGGAAGCCATGGAATTTTTTAATGCCGTATACAGCGGCCACATAGGCTGGACCAGTGTCCATTCCCCATCGTCTGAAGAGTGTATGAATAAAATCGTACACCTCATGAAGTATTCAAAGACCGACCTTCCCAAAGAAGATCTTATGGAAATGCTCACGGAGATAGACCTCATCATATACATGGAAGACTACAAATGTTGTGAACTGACTGAAGTTGCAGGGTGGGATGAACAAAAAAAGAAGCCTTTATTTAATCCGGTCTTCAAATACAATACCGTAAAAGATAAATCTGATGGCAGCTACAGGGGCGAATTCATAAGAATTGGCGACAGTTGTGAAAAAGTAATGAAAAAAGTAAAAAAGGCCGTTGTTTCAGGAAAACTGAAGGGAGATGGTGACATTGTATAACTGGCTTATTGTTATACTTGAAATTGTAACGATGGTTTTACTGTATAACCTCATTTATATTACTATTTCACATGTCAGAGATGTTAAATTCAGAAAAAAAGTAGAAAATGGATTAAACAGACTTAATTCCAGTGACCTTAGAAAAGACATCCAATATGTATCCAAGAAGAAAAGGCCCCGATACTTACAGGACTTGTCACTATTAATACAGCAGTCAGGATTAAACATCAAGTACAAATTTATAACTCCGGTTTTCGTGATAGTCATATCTTGTGCCATATCAATAATATTTTTCATATTGTCTCAGAAATTTATAAATATACTGGTACCTTCAATTTTCATGGCGCTGATAGGATATAAAGTGCCTTCTGTTTTACTCAATATACTGGTGGGAATAAACTCAAATAAAATAACAAAGAGGATTATAGATTTTATAAACCTTCTTAAAAATTTCTGCATGGTGAAAAATAATATTTCATATGCTATTGCTTCAACAGGAAAGTATATGAAGGAGCCTCTGCAAAGTATATGTGAAAGTTTTAAATATGAGGTCAAGCATGGAATTCCACCTTATACAGCACTTGAAAATATAAAATATAGAGTTGATAGTAATCAATACAGCCTTCTTATAAAGAACCTGCAGATATGTTCAAAGCACTCGAACCAATATCTTGAAGTTCTTAAAAAATCAGAGAAACTTATGATGAGTTTCGCAAAAGAGCAGACTTTGAGAAAAAAAGAGATAAGTCGTGGTGTAATTGGCGTAGCCGCTCTGGTGGGGATGTCAGCTCTTATATTTTTAATGCTTATTTATATGAACCCAGGTTTAATCGAGCAGCTTCAGACTTCTACAATAGGACAAATTATTGTTTCAATCAATGTTTTTGCATATCTGGTAGGAATACTTGTAGTAGAAAAACTTGCCAGGTTTGATTTCTAGGAGGTGCTAATTTGCTTTTTATATTGAAATTGATTTTTTTGGTGGCTTTGTTTTTCATAATATATTTTGAAGCTGATTATCTGTATTTTAAAAACAATAAAAGTGTATTGGAGGCAAAAGGTGAATACAAGAAAAAGTATTACGCCTTCCAGGGGCTGAAGGCAGGCATTGAAAAAAATGAAAGGTTGAAGAACATTATTGAGAAGAAAGATGAAAAGCTTAAGAAAATGGGTAATCCCTTAAAAGTGAACGGATTTACTTATTATTTGTACAAGTTTGTAATTCTTATCCTGTTTACAATACTTCTCTTGATGAAGGACATGAATAGTTCACTGGTATTTGCACTAGTGCTTGCGGCCTTTCTTCCCGATTTTATGATCAATTCTGTGTACAAAAAAGAGAAGTTTCAGATACTTGGAGATTTGCCAAACATAAATGATGTTCTGAACATACAGTCAGGGGCGGCAGGAATGGATCTGGGAAGTGCACTTGTTGAAGTGTTTGATGTGGCGAAATGCAAAAGACTTAAAAATAAGCTCATAGAACTTTCCATTGAAATATCACTTACAAAAAATATACCAGACGCACTAGACAAGTTTGCAAAAAACTTTGATATAACTGAAATAGACAGCTTTGTACTGGCTCTAAAACAAGCCATCACGACAGGACGTTCCAAAGAACTGCTTGACAGCCAGAGTGAACTTTTGAAAGATGCTTCAATTGCCAGAATATCTGCTAAAACCAAAGAAATAAGCATGTGGGTCGGTTTGGTAGGAGGATTTATTTTTATAGGACTTGCCAGCATTATACTTTATAGCTTCGGGGTACAGATTTTCTCAAGCTTTAAAGATATATTTTAATGTAACTGGCAAGAAATCACCCACCTCTCTACATGTGGTGTGATGAATAATAGTCTTTTGGTTTGATTTATACTTATAATCATCCTACGACGGGAACCGCAGGAACTGCGGGATAGCATGAAAAATAAGAGAAACCGCTGTTAGTAAAGAAATATGCTAATAAGTATGCTCTTTTCCCATTAAGCTCTGACTTCAAGCGAAGCTAAGTTGGGGTAGTTCACAGATATATTTTAATAAAAATATTTTTTATTGAAAAAGGAGGAAATAATCGAATGATTATGCTAAAGGAATTGGTGAAAACACCACTAAGAAAAAGGAAGAAGGGTGATATAACTCATGTACTTGGAATTGTTGCTGTTACTGTTATTATGATTGCAATAGTTATGGCTGTCAAGGGACTTACATGGGCTGACTTGGTAACGCTTATAGATGATTTTGTAACCGGGCCATTATGGAAACATGTTACTGATCCATTCAACTAAATTTATGGAAGGGGGAAGATAAATGTTAAGAAAAGTATTCCCCAAAAGGAAAAAGGGATTTGTAGAAACTATGCTCGGTTCCCTGATAGCTATCTTTGTACTGCTGGTAGTAACATTTACAGCAATAGTCGATATCAAGCCTTTTTATATAAACCTGCAGCTTCACCAGGTGGACAGACAAGCATCCTTACGTATGGAAACAGATGGAGGGCTGACCGATGATACCAGGCAGTACATTGTTGATTCCCTGAGCAAAATGAATGGGTTTGATGCCAGTAAGTTGGAAATCAAGGCTTCAAATACGGCTGAAAACCATTCTCCTAATCCAACTGATGATACCAATTTTGCAAATTATGGTGAGCCTATAAGTCTCACTTTAACTTATAACTATACTCCCCGAAAGCATCATCTGGTAGGATGGACAGAGGTAACTACAGAAAATGGCAATGTTATACCCATAACTGTTCACTGGGATACGACAAGTAAAAGAATAAGAACAATAACCCATTAAAAGGAGGGACTAAAAATAATGATAAAAATAGCCAAAAAAAAAGGATCTGTCCAATTAGTCCCTTTATTCTTTATATTACTTATGCTTGTAGGAATATTTTCCTTATTCTTATATGAAAATGTAATTGCAAATGACAAATATTCCAGATTCAAAAACCAGCTAGAAGCTTCAAACCTTGCTGTTGTCAGGAACATAAATCAAAGGCAGCTCAAAGAAACTGGTAAAATAACTTTTAAAGAAACAGATCTAGTTCCGGCTTTTAACACTTTTAAAGAATATCTAATTAAAAATTATAGCCTTGGTTCAAATCTCAATAGCCTTCCTGGAAATACATCGGTTATAGGAAAAGTTTCCATAAAGGATTTAAGAATATACAGTGTTGAAAATGGGGAGCTCAATGAATGGGATTATACAGGCGAGGTATTTAACCATATATCAAATCCTACAGGTAAAACTCCAAATGGCAAACCAGTGGAGCAAACATCGATCTATTCAAAAATAAACTTAAACACATATACAGTACTTAGAGCCGAAAATTCAGGAACCAGCAATTTAAAAAGCTTGGATATAGAAGCATATGATGATTTTGTAACACCTAAAGAATAAGAAGATGGTTGTATGATATTTACAATCATATGTATTTTTTCATTGTTGAATTGTAAAAAGAAAGGATGTGTTTTACAGTTGAAAGACAAAAAAATAGTGGCAATAAGTATAATAGCTGCTGCAGTTATAGGGATCTCTATCTTTTATATTGAAAAGAAAGCCGTACAATATAAACCTACTACTAATGTTTATATAGCAACAAAGAAGATAAATGCAGGCAGTCCGCTTGACAAATCTAATTGTAAGGTCGAAGCCATACAGGTGTCCATGATATCAGCAGGAAGTAATCTAACTCCTAAAGATAATGCTTTAGATGGTAAAAAAATTGCAAAAGAAAATATATATAAAGGTGAAATAGTTAATAAAAACAGAGTCATAAATAAAGAAGATCCACAAGCAACAGCAATAACACTTAAAAAAGGTGAAGTTGAATTTTCAATCAATGCACAGCTGCTTGACAATTACGCTGGAACTTATAGGGAAGGAGATATGGTAACTATAATTTATACGCCAAATGCAACCAATAAAAATCCAAATCCCAAGTCAAAAGTTTTAATCCCCAAAATAAAGGTTTTAGGTGCAATAGATAGTCAAGGAAAGTTCTTAAAGCCGGGTGATAAGGATGCTCTTGCTGCAGGGCTTAGTTTTTCTGGGACTAATGAAGACATGAAAGCTGTTGCACAAGCTCAATCTTCAGGGATTTTTAAAATAGGAAGATTGAATCCCAGTAACTAAAGAGTTTTGTCATAAAGTTTGCAAAGGGGTGATGCCGTGCGTGACAGGTAGAACTCATGCGGCAGTGGGAATTGCTTCTGCTGCCGCTTTAAGTTTAATCTTAAATGTAAAATGTAGTTATGTGTTTTTTATCGGAGCCGCTATTGGCTCATTGACCCCGGATATAGATCTTGATAATAGTACAATCTCAAAATATTTAAATAAAGTAATTATAGCCATGTCTGTTATTTTATCCATAGTTTTATATGTACATCTCAAATATGGCTTTCATAATTTGCAAAATCACCTCACATCCTCGGGCCTCCTTATACTTTCACTTGCTTCTTTAATTTCAAGACTCACTGGACATAGAATGTTCTCACATAGTTTACTTGGTTTTGGTGCATTTTCTTATGGAATATATATTTTGTACAGACCGATATTTGCAGGTTTTGTTGTTGGATATGCAAGTCATATTCTAATTGATCTTTTAAATTATCAAGGGGAAGCACTCGTCTTTCCATTCAAGGGAAGTTACTCATTTAGGTTATGCAAGGCAGGTGGAATCATGGATAAAAGCATGCTTGTTATAAGTATAGTTGTTCTTATTACTCTTATGGAGAAAGCAAAATGGTCTTTACAGTGGTGATAAATTACGGGAAATAAAAATTATAAGAGAAAGGGTGATTTACATGGTGGATCAGTTTTTACAGGATGTATATGCAAGCCGTCAGAGCAGCAAGATTCTGACGGGAGAATTATCTGCTATTGAAATTATAAAGAAGAAAAAAGTTACAGAAGACGGTCAAAAGATAATAGAAATTCCATGTGGGATTGTCTTTTACGGAGATTTCAAAATTCTCATACCTTCCAGAGAAATGAATATCAAGCGTGAAGATCAGATGGAAATTTATAATATAATGAAAACTATGATAGGAGCTCCAATTGATTTCATAGTGGTTGAGCTTGATGCCGAAAGAAAAATTGCCGTTGCATCGAGAAAGAAAGCAATGGATTTGAGGTCAAAGCTGGAATTTCCCAAACATGCTGAGGGAGATAAAATTCCAGTCAGAATTGTGGGTATAGGCCGTACTACGGCATATGTCGAAGCTTACGGGGTGGAAGTCAGAATACCAAAAGAGGAAATAGACTGGGGCTATATATCAGATCTTAGAAATGTTATCCAGATAGGAGATGTAAAGACGGCTGTTATCCAGGAAATTGACATGGAAAAAGGCATTTTAAAACTTTCCATAAAGAGAGCTACAGATGATCCGTATTTTGAAAATATCAAGAAAGTTACCAAGAACAGCTGCTATGAAGCTGTGGTAACAGGAGTAGAGTCTTTTGGAATATTTTTTGAGCTGAAACATTTAAAACACGTGAGTGCACTTTGTCCATACCCTCACTGGGAAGGTTTCAATCCAGAGCCGGGTGACACATGCGTCATAAAAATAAAAAGGATTTTCCAATCTGAAGAGCTTAAAATGCGGAAAATAGATGCCAATCTTGTGAGACTTATAAGAAGGGTAAGGTAGGAAATTTTGTAGGGTGGTTAAAAACTAACTGCCCTACAAATATATATATGGGAGTGATAATAGATGGCACTTTATAAAATAGATACTCTTGATAGATTGTTAAGATTTATCAGTGATATGGTAGATGATAACCGTCAAAATGTTAAAAATTTGAGTTCATTAAAAGAAATGGCGGGTTTTGGTGATCCCAACAGTAAAGATATTTTAAAGGGTGTAATTATAAATTATATAAACAAGTCGGTGGATACTCAAAATATAAACTTACTTATAGAACAATACCATGTAAATTATTTCGAAAAAGTATATACAGGGAACAATAAAGATTTTGGCATGATAATAAACAGTTTGTGTATTCACAGGGATGACAACCTCAACGTAAAGATTGGGCTTCTGGCACAGATAATATTTCAGGAGCTGTATGGACTTTCAGTGATAGATATATACAGTTACAATGATGTAGATGGTCTGAATGAAATAAACTTAAATACCAAGGATTTCGTGAGCTTTCAGATAAAAGGAAGAAAAGAAAGGGTAAAAAAACTGTATTTTAAGGATGAAGTTTCCTATGAAGATACGATAAGAAGAAGTGTGTCATTTTCCAAACTGGACAATTTTCATCCTCTTGACTTTAATAATCCGGAAGTGAAATGTGAAAGAATTTGTGGTGCCAGGGTAACTGCAGTAATGCCGCCGTACAGCAGGTATTATTCACTCAACTTGAGGTATACGGGGGCCACTTTCTTTTCAAAAGAGTTTTTCATAGCTTCCAGGACTTCAAATTTATATATGGAGGAATTCATAGATCTCATAATGAAAGGCAGACCCAATATTTTTGTACTTGGTGGACAGGGTACAGGTAAGACAACATATCTTCTAAGGCTCATATCTTCTATCCCAGAAAATGTATCAATTCTTACAATAGAATCTACATTGGAACTTAACATACTCAAATATTTCCCGGACAAAGATGTCAAAAACTTAAAATTCTTCAAGTTGAAGTCTCCTGAAGATTGTTTTAAGACAGGGCTTAGGATGAACCGTGATATAATCATAGACGGTGAAGTATTGACTCCCGAAGAGGCCTATATAACTCTGGAGGCAATGACAAGGCAGAACAGGGGAAGCATGGGGAGCTTCCACACCTCCTCAAATCAGGACTTTATATATGACTACAAAAATATGCTTTTACGCGGAGGAATATATAAGACTGAGGAATCCGCACTATACGATATAGCCAGAGCAGTTAATATTCTTATATTCATTTCTATAAACAGGCAGACAGGTAAGAGATATATAAAGGAAGTATCGGAAATGATATTCAAGCCTGAAGATTATCACAGGCCATATGAATTAAGCACATTATTTAAGTATGATAGGAAAAAGGATGAACTGTTTCCTGTAAATCGAATATCCGAAGCTTTTCTTGACAGGGCTATGGATTATGAGTTTACAGAGAGTGATCGCGTTAAATTATATAATTTATATAAAAAAATAAAAATATAAAAAGTAACCGAATTATAAACAAATTTTCAAGTCTGATTTCTGCTGTATAATTGTTACGAAAATATATGAGAAAGAGGTGTGATTTTTTGTTTAGGAAAAGTATATTGGCTACGGCCGTAATATTAAGTTTAAGTATGCCTTTTCAAGTTTGTGCAAGCCCTTCAAGTCTTTCCTCCGGCATATCTTCAGATACAAACACCCAAGAGTATAAAAACTGGAATGACAATGTGGAAAAACAGATAGAAATTATGGATAACCAAATAGAAGGGAATATTGCTGCTTTGGAAAAATACAATCAAACTCTTAAAAATCTAAACGATAGCATTTCAAAGAATGCAAAGGAGCTGTCCTCTATAAACAAAAGCATAAAAGACACCAGTGATATTGCTCAAAAAAGAATCAGGGAAATGTACGTCACAGGTTTAAGACAAAACTACATTAATATTCTTTTGTCTTCTAAAAATTTCAATGATCTGATTTCAAAATCAATAATTATAAAAACACTAATGGATTTTGATGACCATAATATAAAAAAGCTTGAAAACGACAAAAAATCCAGGGAAAGCATTGTGAAAAAATTGAAACAGAATAAGGATAAAACTAAAAAATTGAAAAGTGATATTTTAAGGAAAATAGATATACTGAATAAACAAAAACAAAACCAGAAAAAGCTTTTGTCAGTTTTAAACAGTAGCGATCCATCAGAACGTGCTGATTTTGAGAATTCACTGTCAAGAGGAAGCTTTACTTCTACAAATGATGTGGTAAATTATGCACTGTCTTTTCTGGGCGTTCCTTATGTCTGGGGTGGTACAAGTCCCTCTGGATTTGACTGCTCGGGGTTTGTGCAGTATGTATATGAGCATTTTGGTGTCAATCTTCCGAGGGTTTCACAGGATCAGCAGAATTTCGGCATACCTGTCCCCAAAGGTGAACTTCAACCTGGAGACTTGGTGTTCTTCGGTACACCTGCATATCATGTTGGAATGTATATAGGAAACGGTAAATTCATAGAAGCGCCGCATACCGGAGATGTAGTAAAAATAGCAAATTTGGGAAACTACACATCTGCAATGAGGGTTAGATAAAAAATAGGGGTGATATAGATGAATAAAGTTGTTTTGATCGGGAGATTGACCAAGGATCCTGAGCTAAAATTTACACAAAATACTGGTACTGCTGTTGCAACGTTCAATCTGGCCGTAAATAGAAGATTTAAAAAAGAAGGTCAGCAGGAAGCAGATTTTATTCCAATTGTTGTATGGGGAAAACAGGGTGAATCTGTAGCAAACTATATGAACAAGGGAAAGCTTATAGGTGTCAGTGGCAGAATCCAGACAAGGAGTTATGAAGCTAAAGACGGCAGTAGGAGATTTGTAACTGAAGTTGTTTCAGAGGAAATTCAGTTTCTAGAATGGGGAGACAAAAATAAGGCAAAATCAAATACAGGTACAAGTAATGATTTGGCAGATGATTATGACTACTCGGGTATAACACCAGTCGATGATGGAGATATCCCATTTTGATTCTCCGAAAATCAATTGATTATCTGAAGAGGTGATGGTATTATGTAAGTACATAATACATTTTAACTTTTTCTTTCCAGGATACTACCACCTTTGGTGTCCTGGAATTTTATTTTTTGTGAGTTTCAAATTCCATATCAAAGAAAGGTTCCGAAATAAAAATGAATAAAATTTTGAAAAGCAGGTTGCTTTTAATCATCCTGTTTATACTGGTCAAATCTTTGAATTTCATGCTTGTTGTTATAGATAAATATGGCATCTTCATTATAGCTGTGAGTCTTGCACTATATAAAATTTCCATATCCTTTTATATATTTTTTGTAACTGCAGTTATAAAAATAGTACTTAAATTAGAAAATCCAATAAATAATGTACTTTGCATCAATAATTTTACCCGTTCCATAAACATGAATACTGCTGTAAATATAAAAAACATAAAAAACCATAGTACTATGTATGTGCTGAATAAAATTGTGGATGAATTTATAGAAGGGTTTGAAATAGCAGCCCTTGATACGAGAAAATTTAAAATTAAAGAAGGGACAGTCTACAAGTTTAGAACTCACGGTGCCATATATATGCTGTTTGCAAGAAAGGCCATAAAATTATACGATGGAATTGTTTATTGTGATATGGATTCGATGAAACCCGTAAGAAAGGCCATGAAAGACAGCAGGTTAAAGTCATTTAAACCTGCCAGATTAAGTATTGATGATAAAATTACATTTTTAGTTGAACGAATGCTGGTACAATCCTCTTTTACAGGAATGTTGAAATTTTTTAAACGTATGTACTTTGAGGATATACAGGTGCATGATTTTGAAGCGGTATTCACAGATAAAAAGGTATATATAAAAATAAAAGATTAAGCATAATTGCTTTCCCATATGATATGTTGTAATAATTGTTAAGAGTTAATTCGCAGGCAAATAGTAATTTGTGGGGCTGTTTTGAACTGCGGATTATTTATATTATTGGAGGTGCTAGTATTATGAGTGATGAACTAAAAATCAAAATGTACGCATTAACGTTGGACTGTAAAGATCTGCATAAATTAGCAAAATTCTATGCAGCGCTGCTCAAATGGGAGATAGCATTTCATGATGAAGAATATACATGCATAGGCGCTCCAGGGACAAATCAGGGAGAGTACCCTGGTATAACGTTTCAGCGGAACCCTGAGTATAAACCGCCTGTGTGGCCGGAAGATCCTGAAGCTCAGCAGCAAATGGCGCATATCGACTTCGCAGTTAATGATTTGGAAAAAGCGGTTCAATACGCAATCCATTGTGGGGCAACAATCGCAGATAAACAATTTTCTGACAGTTGGACCGTTATGTTTGACCCCGCCGGACACCCTTTTTGCTTATGTCAAATAAAACATATTTTTGAAAGTCCCCATTTTACGTTGCTATAGAAAGTTACGAGACTGAATAGTATGAGCAGAATGGGAAGTTGACAAATTTCAAATTTATAGAGATGAAGTCAAAAATAACTTCATAGAAAAACTCAAAAACTAAAATATTAAAAATGGATCATTAATAAGGTCTGTCTAGTGTGGCAGACCTTATTTTTTATTTTATATTTTTTATACTTTAAAATACCACATATTAAATATATAAAGGAAATTGGTAAATGCCTTATATAAGGTAACAATTGGCTTCAGCTATAAAGCTAACAAATAAATGGAGTGTGAAATATGTATGGATGTAATTTGCAAAGTAGATTATTTAATCAAGGGTAGTAGAAAAAGTTATCTGGTGAAAAGAGGAGCAAAAGGTATTGCGAACATAATAAATGGAAGAATATATGTTAAGTTACTTAAGACCGAAAGTGATATGGGAATTAATAAAGGCTCATTTGTTCAAAGAGATTTTCTAGATATTAAAGATTTCAGAGCTAAATGGAAACTTGTTTAAAAAAATAGTATAGTTATATTGATTTACAATCAAACATTAAGAAAGTCAAATTAGTGAAGCAAGGAGGGTTTTATTAAATGGTAGGAGAGAAATTAGAAGAGTATGTATTAGCAGCAAATAAAGAATTTAGTAAGGATACTATAGAAATGTGTAAAACTCTATTTAATGAATTACCAGAAAAAATTAAAAATGATATTATTGTTGAAGGAGTAATAAACACTTTGAATTTTAATTTTCAAGACAACGAAAAAATAAAAAAATTTATAAATCAAGTTTTACTTAAAAATGAAAGGCCATTAATCAAGAAATTTATTAGATATGACTAATATCATATTATGTAAAAATTTTATTGAAAAAAATATAATAATAAAAATTTAGGAGAATTTTCAATTTTGAGGATTCTCTTTTTATTTATTTTAGAAAAGGTGGAGTGTATTGTGAAAATTGAAGATTTTGGAGAAAAAATAGGTGGAGCTAAAAAAGATCTCTGGAAGGAAAGAAATTTTTTAATTTCAGATCTGGATTCTTTGTCTGACAGGGAAGCTTTTCAATTCTGTGTCAAAGACCAGATATGGAAGAAACCAGACTACAGAGAGATGTGCAATGACAATCCAAAGCTAGTGGTTTTCTGTATAAAAAAACTAAGAGATGCGTTGCCTGCAAAGGTGAAGCCCACACATGATGAAGAGGAAAACAAGAATAACAGAAAATTGTTTGTAGAATTTGTGTCCATAGTAAGAGATGTAGCAATGAATTTAAAATCAGAAGAGGACTTAAAGAATGTATTTTACGAGATTTTTGTACGTAATGGATATTATAGGCAAAGCTGGACAGGCAAAGTTTATAAGAATCCAAACATAAAAAATAAATTTACAACTGTTGCCTATAAAGTATCTCAATATCCGGAGGATTTTAGAAAAGAACTTTCGCGTATAGGGTTTCCGGATTCCTTGTCACAGAAAAATCCCTTAATAGTTAAGGAACAAAAGGGAAAGTTTTTCATATGCAAGAGTAGCTGCAAGAGCAGCAAATATTATTACAAAATTGTTTGTAAAAGCTCATTTGAAACAAGAGAAGAAGCAGAACTGTATATTGAAAACATGAATAAAAAAGGAAGTTCAATTTTCAAATTTCAGAGGCCAGTATTAAAAGGTATAGAAAGAAGGGGGCCTGCAAAAAGGAAATTTGAGGTATCAACGGATGAATTCCTTGAAATATTCGGCTTCAGAGGAGGAGAGTTCGGGAATTATGCCACTGACAGCGAAAGGCAGATGCATATAAATTATTGTTTCGACGCCCTTGTAGATTTGGCATATGTTCTAAATGTAGCATCAAATTTTATATCACTTAAAAGAGAGGGAGAAAGCAGCCTTGGAATAGCTTTTGGTGCAAGGGGCAGTGGAAATGCTTCGGCACATTATGAAAGCTGCAGGAGAGTCATAAATATAACAAAGATCAGGGGAGCAGGTTCACTGTCACATGAGTGGCTTCATGCACTTGACGATTTTATAGGCAGTATATGTGAGAATGAGGTAAGTTATCCATATGCTAGTTTTAATATTAATAACAGTAACAAACTGTCTCCTGAATTATTAAAAGTATTCAAGGACCTGATATATTCTTTGAAGTACAAGAATGAATCCGGAAATGCAAAACAGTCTGACTTTTTGATTGAATCCAGGAAATTAGATGAAGGAAGGAAAAAAGATTATTTCAGTACTATCCAGGAGATGTTTGCAAGAGCTTTTGAGGCATATGTGCAAGACTCCCTAAGGGAAAAAGGTTTTATAAGTCAATACCTGGTTCATGGTGTTGACAACAAATATTATTTCAGCAATAAACCTTACCCTGAAGGAGAGGAAAGGAAAGAATTCAATAAAAAATTCAAAGCTCTTTTTATAGAGTTGAAAAAATTCCTGAGCATCCCTGACTTTGAGATTCCTGAAGTGTATAACAGTCAGTCAACTCACTCGGTTATTATGGATATTTCAACTGAAATTATTAATGGAAAGCAGCTCAGCCTGTTTTAGAATGTGAAAAATAATTTATAATTTTAACCTTTTGTATTTAAAATACCACATATTAATATTAGAAATGAATTTAGTTAATACCCTGTAGGGTGACATTTGGATTTGGCCGTAAAGCTAAAAAATTGAAAGGTGGAATATATTATGTTGAATTTATTATCAAAATTCACGAACAAAAGTATAGCAGCAAAAAAGGAATTTGCTTCACAAAGAAAAATAGAAGATTTGGAACATGAAAAGATTATGCTGGAGAATTCTAAGAATGAACTTAAAACAAAATTAGAGGAGAAGCAGGAATATTATGATGCTATAATGTATATTCTGACCTGCAATAATGAAGATAAAATTAAACATACACTAAACTTGCATGGATTTAAGGAAAGTGATTTGTTTTCAATCAATTCTTCAGAAAATGGGAAATATGATGTAACATTGGGGTTTAATACATTCGGTGAAGATGTATGTTCGAGAGATATGGACACGCACTTGGATGCACTTAAATTTTCAGCAGTCAGAACATTGCTTGGATATGATATAAAAAGTTATTAAGAAGTACGGGAAACAATTTCTATTATGACAATAATTATAAAAATTTTTAGAAGAACTTTCAGACATTGAGAGTTCTTCTTTTATTATCAAAAATTATAAAAAATTATAAAAAATGAAAAGGTGGAGTGTGTTATGTACAAGGAAAGAATCGGAAAATTAGCAGCAAAAATAAAGGATAATGAAACTCTTGAAAATTTGAGATTTGTTGAAAAAGATTTCAGCGAATATGTAAGGACGGTTGCTGATACAGAGAACATATTGACTATTGCACGTTTTAAATACCAGGGAGAAGAATTCAGAGAGTATGTTGCCGGCCAGATGCTTTTAAGGAAAAGGGCAATGGCTTGTGCCGTATACAGTATAAAAATTCTCAACAAAATATGTCTTTTGTACGATGAACCTGTGATTTATACAGAAGATATCAGAAATACGGAGCAAATTGCATGCTTCTGTAAAAGTGTTGTAGATGAACTTTTTGAAAGCAGAAAGGCGGCTTAGCCATGACATATATGGGAGCAATGATTTTGAAAGTTATTTCTATAGTTGCTTTGTCAATTATGTTCTGCAGAAATATTTTCAAGTTTGCCAAGTCAGGAGACAAGGGTTGTGAAGCATCGTTGGCATTCTTAATAATAATATTTTTGTATGTCATAAATAAATAAAAAAGGTGGAATGTATTGTGAATAAAGTTGTATTAATTGGAAGGTTGACTAAAGACGTTGATTTGAAATTTACTCCGGGAAGCAATATACCGGTTGTCACATTTAATCTGGCTGTTGACAGGAAAGTAAAAAAAGAAGGACATCAGCAGGCAGATTTCATTCCTGTTGTTTTATGGGGGAAAATTGCCGAAGCTGCTGCACAAAATACATGTAAAGGGAAACTTATAGCAGTGAGCGGCAGAATTCAGACCAGAAGTTATAAAGCCAAAGATGGCAGTATGAGGTTTGTTACTGAAGTTATTGCGGAGGAAACCAAGTATCTTTCTCCAAAGTCTTATACAAGCCATTCTACAGGAAATTCTAACTATATTCCTGAGTCGGACATGAGTTTGGTTGGTGATGTACCTTTCTAAAAATTAAATTAATGATATAGAGGTAAGGGGGCTCTGGTATATGAAAACAAAAAAGAAGATATTGAAAAGAAAAATGGAAAATAAACTGGATGATTTGAATGAATTAAGGTCACTGAGCAAATCGGGATTAAAGATAAGAAAAGAAGAATTAAAAATGATTACCAGGGAGATTTATATTTTGGGCGAAAAACTTTCTAAATTGTAACATAAAAAGCTGTCATTTAATATGGCAGCTTTTAAATTACCACATATTAAAAATATAAGGGAATATAAGGAGGTGCTTTTGATGGAAATAGATTATGATACTGATCCTAGATTAAGCATATTAAATGTTGCTTACATGTGTGGATTGACAGACATAAAAGAAGAAGGATACAGATTCACAGCAACGTGTCCTTTCTGTGGTGCAAAACCCGGACATTTCTACCTGACACCAACGGATAGAAGAAATCCAAACTATAAAAATGTGTATAGATGTGTAAAATGCGGAGCTGCGGGTTCAAATATAAAATTGTATGCTGAACTTCATAGTTGTTCAACTAAAGAGGCATTTAAGGAAATCATGGGGTTTGACGTAAAAATCAGTGTTGTGAAAAAAATTAAGAAAATGGAAAAGAAGTTAAACAAGCCTGTAATTCCAATGGCTGATATAGATACAAGAGATAAGGTTTATAGAAAACTTATATCATTGCTTTACGTAAGTGATAAACATTTGGAAAACCTTGTTTTGAGAGGTCTCACTGAAAAAGATATCCGTAAAAATGGGTATGCAACTCTACCAGAAAGTAAATATCTGAAAAGAAAAATATGTATAGAAATTCAGAAATGCGGTTTTTCCCTTAAAGGAATTCCAGGGTTTTATCCGAGCAAATATAAAAATTGGACATTCTGGACTCCAAAAGAAGGGGGATTTCTTGTACCTGTAAGAGATATGTATGGCAGAATACAGGGATGTCAGATAAGAAAAAACGGCGAAAAAATCAAGAAGAAATATCCATGGTTTTCATCAGGCTACATGGACAGGGGATGTTCTGCTCAAGGTTTTTTCCACGTTTATTGGAATTCAAAACATTCCGGCAAAAAAGTGGCTATTACCGAGGGAGCATTAAAGGCAACAGTAGCTGGAATTCTATCAGATACAACATTTCTGGCAGTTCCAGGAGTAAACTCTTATAATGGTTGTGCGGAAATTTTAAAGAAAATGAAAGCAAAACGGATTTTTGTAGCTTATGATATGGATAGGTTTGATAATTCACAAGTCATGGAAAATCAGATGAAGTTGATACAATATCTAAAATCAGAAGGCTTCAGTGATATAAGGATATCTACGTGGAATCCTTCGTATAAAGGTATAGATGATTACCTTTATCATACTATAAAGCAAAATATAGAATATTACCATAAAAAATAAGCATAATAATTTAATAATAATATGTTGAATTATATGTATTATTATGATAATATTATTATAAAGTAACTTTTGAGGAGGGTTTATATGATTAAAGAAAAAATTGATGATAAGCAATTTGTTTCTATTACAGATTTGCAAAGAAGTGCTTCTAAAGTACTTGATACGGATAAAGATATATTTATAATGAAAAATAATCATCTTTTTAAAATTATCACATCAGTTGAAGATTACAACAAACAAATTGATGCTTTTGAAAAATTAAATGATAAATTACTTGAGGCTGAAACTTATATTCGTATTCTTGAAGAATCTAAAGGTAATGTAAAAAAATTATCGGATTATGAGGTCCGAGGTGATAAAGCAAATAAAGTGCCTGTATTGGATGAAAATGATGGTTGGGAATAAAAAAATAAAGCATTATAAAGATATTAATAAAATAAAAAAAGACGACCATTATATATTGAATTGGTTTGATAAAGCAAAGGAAGATTATTTTAAATTAGATGGAGAACAAATTATTTTTGTAGATAAAGCTTTGGATAGAATTAAAATTATAGGCATGAAAGCTGGAGAAAAACTGCATGGTAAACTTTGCAATTGTCGAAAATTGAAAAATAGAAAAAAAGGTTTAAGAATTGTGTTTAAAGAGGGAAATTCTGATAAGGATGTTGATATTATAGATATCGTAGTTATTGGGAAACGGTCTGATAATGAAGTCTACAATGAAGCTGAAAAACGATTAGATGATAAATCATAAAAATAATTTATAATGAAAAATTCCAAAGATGATTTTATATTATATCTCTGGAATTTTTTTATGCAAATAAGTTAAAACTTTAGTTTTTACCACATATTAAATATATAAAGGAAATTGGCAAATGCTCTTATATGGGTAACATTTTGTTTGGGTCGTACAAGACTAAAAAATAAAGAAACATAAGTGAAATATGGATATATCTAGATAGTAGAAAATAAAATGTTTAAGGAAAGCAGCTGATAAAATATTGGCTGTTTTTTGTTTATAAAAAATGAAAGGTGGAATGTATTATGTTATTTAGGACAACAAAAGAAGTATTTCAGAATGAATTGGAGAAGGTTGTCAGAGCTTGCGTGAAGACAAATTTGAATGAAAATCTGGATGGAGTTCTATTAGAAGTAAAAGATGGCAAAGTAACGCTTATGTGTACAGATCTTATAACTACAATTAAAGCAGCTTTTACATGCATGGATTTTGAAAATGGAGCCATTTTGGTAAATTCAAAATTCTTATTATCGTATGTAAAAGCCCTCCCAAACCAGGAATTGCTTATAAAATCAGAAGAAAAAGATAACTCGGTGTCCATAGTTTCAGGAAAGTCTCAATCCAATATTGTATCTATGGATATAAATGCTTTTCCTGTTATAAAGCCAATTAAAAGTAAAGTAGAGGTAAACGTAATATCAGAGGAATTCAAAAAAGCCTTAAAAGAGGTCATTTTTGCAGTTGCACATGATGAAACAAGACCTGTACTTACCGGAGTATTTTTTGAAGTTAAAAATGGGAAATTGACTCTTGTTGCTCTGGATGGATATAGGATGTGCGTAAGTAGTCTCCCTGTAGATTGTGATGAAAATGTATCTTTTATAGTTCCACAGAAGTCAGCATTAGAACTTCAGAGGATACTGGAAAATGACGAGCAGAATGTTAATGTAAAAATTTCAAAAGGCATAATTGAATTTGCATTTAATGAAGTTTTTATAAGCAGTGTTCCATTGGAAGGCAGCTATATAAAGTGGGAAAAAATAATTCCTGAAAATAGCGATACTGTGTGCACAATAGACAGAATGGATCTGGCATCTGTTTTGAGCAGGGCTGCAGCTATACTTACGGGAGAAAACAAGCTTGTAAAATTGTCATTTACAAAAGATGGTAATCTTGATTTGTTGGCCAAATCTTCCATTGGAAGAGTAGAGGAAGAGATTAAAGTGAAAGACTTTCAGGGCTCAGAGCTAAAAATTGCATTCAATTCAAAATATATTTCTGATGTGTTATTATCCCAGGAAGATGATGAACTGGAATTTGACTTTTCAAACAATGTATCTCCAGTAGTTATAAAGAAGAAAGACAGTGATAATTATACAGGGATTGTATTACCAGTAAGATTGATAAATGTAAATAAAATGTAAGCCATTATAACTTAGCTTAAATAATGGGAAATTTTAAAAATCAGTTATAAGATCTATATAAAAGGTAAAAGATTATTTAAAATACAACAAAAATGGTGTATAATCATATTATAAAATACAATATTTTTGTTGTATATATGCCTTACAAGAAGGGAATAATACTAAACATGAATGTATGGGACTATGAAACAAATGGAGGAAAAGATCTAATAAATGAATACTTGGATAATTTACCTTGCGATGAAAGTGCAGAAGGATACAGAATAAAACAGCTACTTGAAGATGAAGGACTAAGTGCTCTCAATTTATTAATCACACGGCAGCTTAAAAACAAACTTTGGGAAATAAAATTTAATTATAAAGATAGATTTATGTATGTTATAGCTGATAAAGATAATTTTTATATACTTCATGCCTGTAAAAAACAAAAAGGGAAAGCTGAAAAAGTTGAACTTAATAGAGCAATAAAAAGAGCTAAAGAACTGGGCAGATATCTCAATAAAAAATTTGTGTAATAGGAGGTGTTAAATATGCCATTTAAAAAAGTAAATGTAAGAGAAGAAATAAAAAAGAGAATGGAAGAGGATAAAGATTTTAAAAATGCCTATATCCAAGCAGATCGGGAGTTTAAACTTATAAAAGAAGTAGTACAAAAAAGAAAAGAGATGGGAATATCTCAAAACAAAATTGCCGAACGATCAGGGTTAAAGCAACAGGTAATATCTAGAATTGAGAAAGATGGTAATTCCCCAACTTTAAGAAACTTTCTTAAATATTTGGATGCTGCAGATCTTACAATTAAAATTGAGAAGAAAAATGCAGATGATTCAGCAAATAAGTATACTACAGTATAAACAGACTAATAAACTTTTTCTAAAATTGAACTTGAAATGAAAAATTCTGGCGGTACTAATTGTATTGCCGGAATTCTTTATTTTTTATAAAAAACAATTTATGCTTTAGTTTTTACCACATATTAAAAGTGAGAAATAATTTGGTCAATACCTTTGAGGTAACAATTTGTTTGGGCCATATAAGGCTAAAAATAAAGAAAGGTGGAATGAAATATGAATATTAACTCTTTACTTATTATAAAGGAACCATATCCTGCTAATGAAGAAAACATATCAAAAATAGCATTGTGTAGCTATATTAACGGATATCTTGATGGTGTCCAAGAACTGGACAAATATATATTGGAATTATTCAGATCAGCAGATAGATTGGATAGGCTAAGAGCTCATATGCTTTATACAATAACTAGAGAACTGAGAGAAACTACTTCAAAGGAATATAATAAACTTTGCGAAAATCTAAATAAGAAAATATAAAAGTATTCAACAAAAGCAGCTGATAAAATTTTGGCTGTTTTTTGTTTATAAAAAAGGAAAGGTGGAATGTATTATGTTATACAATGAATTTAGGCCCAAAAGATTTAGTGATATAGTAGGACAGGGGCATATAACTGAAATAATAAGGAACCAGGTTGTAAAAAAGAATGTTTCACATGCATATCTTTTTTCTGGCACCAGGGGTACGGGAAAAACTACTACAGCCAAAGTTCTGGCCAAAGCTGTAAATTGTTTGAATCCTAAAGATGGTGAACCTTGTGGTACATGTGAAATGTGCAAAAAAATAGAGGATGGAAACTGTATTGATGTAATTGAGATGGATGCGGCTTCTAAAAGAAGAATAGAGGACATGAGAAATATCATATCTTCACTTAATTATCCAACTACGGAAGCAAAATTTAGAGTTATTATCCTGGACGAGGTACACATGCTAACACAGGAGGCTGTCAATGCCTTTTTAAAGACTCTTGAGGAACCTCCCCAAAATACAATATTCATACTGGCAACTACAGATCCGCAAAAGCTCCCTGCTACTATTTTATCGAGATGCCAGAGGTTTAATTTTAGAAGGGTAAGTATAGAAGATATTTATAAAAGGCTTAAATATATTTCGGAAAAGTCATCTATAAAGGTAGATGATAAAAGTTTAGTATTGATTTCTAAAGTATCTGACGGAGGAATGAGAGATGCAGTAAGTATTTTAGATCAGGTCAAGGATTTAAATAATGTGTCTTATAAAGAGGTATCCGAGTTATTGGGTGTTTCAGGTAATGAAAATATGTTCAAGCTTTCTTCGTATATTTTTCAAAGAAATATCCCTGCAAGTCTTGAGCTGATAAATTATTTAGATAATCAAGGTATTGATTTCAATGTATTTATCAAAGATTTTATGAGGTTTCTCAGGCATATTCTAATGAGTAAGGTTATGGGCAGTGAAGCCAATTCTGTTATTCCCATGACTGACACTGATATTACAAGGCTGTCTAATTTGAAAGTTACTAAAGGGGAAGTTATTAATACTATAGAGCTTTTTCAAAAAATAGATTCGAAGGATAGAACTTCACTTGAACTAGCGGTTATAAAGGCAGGTAGTTTTGTTGGAAAACCTGCTGAAGGAAAATCTAATAAAGGTGTGGAGAATACTAATTACAATGAAGTGGATTTTGAAGAAAAGGTTAAAAAAATTACTTTTGCGAAAAAACAGATGGTAGAAAATTTCAAGAAGTTACCACAGTATAAGGCATTGGGAGATACGTTTGAAAAGTCCAAGATGTTTATAAATAAAGTTATGGAAATAAAAATTGTACCTGCCACTTTGAAAGAAAAAAACATACTTGAAGAAGGATATACATGGCTCGAAAAAGGATATAAACAGTTTTCAGGAATAAGCGATTTAAAGATTATTATATGTGACAATGGAGGGAAATGTTAATGGACAACAAAATTATACTGTATTCAAAATCCGAATACAGTATTTTAAAGAAGTTGAATTCTGTCAAAAAGGGAGTGGAACCACTAAATATTTCAGAAATAGATATTAAATCCTTGGTAAAACCTGAAGAAATAATATCAAAGTGCGAGACACTGCCTTTGATGGGCAAAAAAAGGGTAATCGTTATAAAAGCGGATTTCCTCTATGATGATTACAAAGACAAGCTGGGTATATTTAAATGTTTAAAGAAATATGTCAAGAGCCTTCCTAATTTTACAATCTTAGTTTTGTATGTCTACAAGAGGGACAAAAGAGAAAAAATCAGCAGAAGGATGAAGGAACTGCAGAAACAGGGTATGGAACTTATCATGGATTCAGATGATACTCTGGAAAAGAAGAAAATATTAAAATCGTTTTGTAAGGACAATAAATTGAATATAAATAATAAGATAATTGACTTCATGATAAATAGCAGTTCAAATCTGGATATGTTTATCAATGATCTGGATAAGCTTAAGTTTATGGATACTATATCTATAGAAAAAGTGAAAGATGTTTTTTGTTCACTGGATGATGATGATATTCTGGATCTTTTAAATGCCGTATCGGAAAACAGAAAAATTGATGAACTGCGCATTATAAATGTTTTACTCGATAGCGGGTTGCAGCCTGTTCAGATTATAAGAAGTATTGAGAAACAATATAACAGGCTAATATACTGTAAATCAGGGATGATGGCTAATAAAAATTATAGTGATATAGCAAAAGAGTACAAGTTGAACCAATATTTTTGTAAGAGACTCTGTAGTATTGCAAAGAAATATCAAATTCAAGATCTTGCTTATAATTTGGAGATTTGCAATGATCTGGATAAAAAAATTATAAATACAGGAGGACTTGACGTTAATACAGAGATGGAAATGATGATTATAAAGATAAGATAGATTAATATTATATGATAAAAGCTCCAACCTAAATTTAAGTTGGAGTTTTTATTTTTATAACATATTATTGTATAAACTTGCATATATGTTTCAATTTAAAGTATAATTTGCAAACATATTTGCAAACATAAAATACAATTTTTAATAACATTTCATAGTATTTAATAATAAATGAAAAAACGATAATCCTCAAGAAACCTTGATTTTGTGGACTTTATAATATATAATAATACATAAAAGTACATAGAAGACAGTTCGAAACCATCCTGTCTATAAACAAAACTATGGATTGATGCTATTGACAGTTCAATTACAATAGTCTATTTGTGATATATAAGGTGGGGAAATTTCTTCACCTTTTTATATTGTCTCTGTTATTTTAGATATAGATTGTGTGAGGGTGGCATTTAACGTTTCTTATACTTTTAAATTTTTAAACAGGCTAGGAGAGATAATATGAGTGCTTTACCGAAATTGAAAAGATATGGACAAATTACTGAGAGGCTTCCCAGGGAAATTGTGCTTTTAAGGGGAAGCGGGTGTTTTTGGGGAAAGTGTATTTTCTGCGATTACCATCTGGATCAGGACAGCAGTGCCTTTAGAAATTATAAGCTGAATTCTGAAGTGCTCAGGAGAGTTACGGGAAAATATGGAGTACTTCAGGTAATTAATTCCGGAAGTACGAGTGAACTGGATGTCTGTACTGTGTTTGAGCTCATCAGGTTGTGCAGGGAGAAGAACATAAAACAGGTTATTTTTGAGGGACATGTGAAATATGAGGAGAATATAGAGCTTTTTAAAGAACGGTTTTCTCCTGTTGAGCTGAAGTTCATAGTAGGTGCGGAGACCTTTGATGTGGATTACAGGGAAAATGTACTCCACAAGGGAATTGGACCGAGAAAAGCATGTGATTTCAAAAATTTTGACTGGGTGAATCTTCTCTTTGGAATGAGGGGACAGACACTTGAAGCTCTTAAAAAAGATGTAAAGCTTGCACTTGAATACTTTGAAAGGGTAACGGTGAATGTATTTTGTGAAAACAGCACTGAGGTAAAGAGAGACAATAAGCTTGTAGATGAATTTTATAACAGTGAACTGTTCAGAACCTTACAGACAACCTATTATAGTAGAGTAGAGGTGCTGGATGATATAGATGCCAGATGTAATGCAGATCTGGACGGAGTTGGAGGTAAGATAAATGAGTAGAACTGGTAAACTGGTAAAATTGGCTGTAGTGGCTGCAATATATATAGTGGCAACTATTGCATTGGGGCAGCTTTCCTATTGGGGTCCCATAGGGTTTAGAATCAGTGAAGTGCTTAACTTTCTTGCCTTTATAGATCCTTTTTATATAATGTCTCTTACTTTAGGATGTGCAATATCGAATTTTTACAGCTTCAGTATAGTGGACGTTTTCGTGGGCAGCTTTGCAACTTTTGTTGCCACCTATGCTATGTGGAAAACCAGGAATATGGCGGTTTCGATTATATGGCCTGTTTTAGGAAGTGCGGCTATAGCGGAGGAACTTCATGTATTGTACAAGGTGCCTTTTTTCTATACATTTTTTACCCAGGCGGTGGGAGAACTGGCAGTTATGATTTTGGGATATTTTTTATTCAAAAAGATATTTAAAAATTCCGCATTCTTGGATAGAATAAAGATAAAGCTTGATAATAAAAAATTGGAGAGCATAAAATTACAAAACATAAAAAAGGGCTAGTTATTCAAATGTCAGAGTTCAATATCAAATCTTGTTGGTTTTCGAACTTATCCGAAAATCCTCATTAATTGTGCATTGTGAACTGTGAATTGTGAACTGAATAAAAGGGGGAACCTGTATTATGGGGAAGAATCTTCTGAGTATTGATTGGGATTATTTCATTCCTATAAAGAGGAAATGGTGTGGTTCCTATATTGAAAACAGAAGAAATAATATTAATATATGGTATAAGAGATATTTTGAAGATATGAAAAATGGAGAAAATGTAGAAAAATCAGTTAGAACGGGTAGAGAACTCATAGGATTTTGGAATAGAATCAAGAGATACTTTATTATAAAAAAGGAGATGAAGATGTATGTATCTGATTCCCATAAAATTTCCTATTATATAGCAAAAGACAACAAATGTGATAAAGTGATAAATTTTGATGCTCATTCAGATCTAGGATATGGAGGACTGAAGTCCCTTAATTTTGAACTGAATTGCGGTAATTGGCTCGGAAAATTATTAAAAAATAAAATAGTTCAGAAGGTAAGCATAATTTACAGTCCATATACCTACGAGAGCAAGAAGGAATTTAAGGAAATAAACGAAAAATTTCATGTAAGTTATCATGAAACGGAGGACTTTAAGGACAAAATAGCTGTGGACTATATTCACATATGCAGATCGGGAAGCTGGACACCTCCTTGGTTGGATGCAGAATTTTATGGATTCATAAAGAGTTTGAATAGACCCTATAAGATATTTAAATGCCCAAAAAGAGAATGGGATCCAAAAGGACTTACTCTTTCCGATAAAATATATATAACACTCTAATATTCTATTTTTAGGGGGATTGATAATGTGGTTGAAAATTTTGAAGTAAAGAACAAGGCCGGGAAAGTCCTGAGGGGGATTATAAATAGACCTGAAATAGAGTATAAAATGCCGTGCATAATTTTCTGCCATGGATTTATGGGGAACAAGCTGGGCCATGATTTTATGTTTGTGAAAATAGCCAGGATTTTAGAAAGTATGGGAGTAGTTTCTGTAAGATTTGATTTTGCCGGTAGTGGTGAGAGTGATGGTGATTTTTTGGATTTGACGATATCTGGAGAGATTGAAGACTGCAGTTCAGTTATTGATTATGTAAATTCAATTTATTATGTAGACAAAAATAAAATAAATATCTTGGGATTCAGTATGGGCGGTGCAGTTGCAGCAGTAATTGCCTGTAATTATTCAAATTTAATTAAAAATACTGTCCTTATAAGTCCTGCATTCAATATGTATGATGTATTTATAAATGAAGTGAGAGGGAGCAAACTGGAAAAATTTCTGCACACTGGATATATAGAATTTGAAAATAACCGGCTTTATAAGAGTGCTGTAGAAGATGCATTTAACTATAATTTTTTTGATTATTTGAAAGGAATAATGGGAAAGGTACTAATAGTTCAGGGAACGGAGGATCAATCAGTGCCGCCTCTTTATTCCAAGCGGATTAAAGAAATGCTGGAAGATAAAGCTTTTTTAAAGTTTGTTTCCGGAGCTGATCACTGCTATTCAAGTGTGGCCTATTTTAAGCAGCTGGCAGACAACATAGTGGATTTTACAAAAAAATATATAATATAAATTATTTATATATTTTGGACTTCCCATTTCAGAGAAATCAGAAATGGGAAGTCCCAGTAAATAATGGCCTATTTTTTATAAAATCTCTTTATGGTAGAGCATACAAAGTCCACTTCATTTTCTGTTATCTCAGGATATATTGGAAGTGCCAGTATTTCCTTTGATACTTTTTCAGCTACCGGAAAATCACCTTCTTTATATTTTAAATAATTAAAGCATTTTTGAAGGTGAAGTGGGATTGGATAATATATGCTCGTGCCTATATTATTTTGTTTTAAATATGCAGCCAGTTTATCACGACTTTGTGCCAATATGTTAAATACATAATATACGGGTCTTTGTTCTCCTTTTACACTAGGTATTTTTATATAGTCACAGTTATCAAGTCTCTCTTTATACCAAGTTGAGACTTTTTCCCTTTTTTCAATAGCTTCATCTACATATTTTAATTTAACTGACAGTACAGCGGCCTGTATTGTATCAAGTCTTGAATTATAACCCAAATAGTCATAGTGATATTTCTTGGAAGCTCCATGAACCCGGAACATCTTTGCCATTTCAGCCAGTTTGGCGTCATTTGTAACTATCATTCCTCCATCACCGTATCCACCTAAAGTTTTAGTTGGGAAAAAAGAAAATATACCCATGTCACCTATGGTACCCGAATGTCTATATACATCATTGTTCTTGCCCTTCCATTTCATACCAAAGGCTTCTGCAGCATCTTCAAGTACGACTAAATTGTTCTTAGAAGCCAGATCGGTTACCTTATCCATATCCGACATCTGAGAAAATAGATGTATGGGAAGTATACCCACAGTGTTGGGGCTTATTTTTTCTTCAATTTTATTGGCATCTATATTAAATGTGTCTTCATCTATATCTACAAAGACAGGTTTTGCACCGCCTTTAGCTATACAGGAAGTAGAAGCAAGAAAAGTAAAGGGAGAAGTTATTACTTCCTTTCCATTTTTGAATCCCAGTATGTCTGAAGATATAACCAATGCATCCGTTCCTGAAGCTACGGAAACTGCATATTTAGCACCGGTGTATTTTTTTATGGCATCTTCAAAATCAGTAACTTCTCTGCCCATTATGAAATTTCCGCTGTTTAATACAGAATGTATTGCTCTGTTGAATTCATCCTTTTTTTCAGTATATTCTCTTGTAGGTGTAAAAAATTTAACTTCCATATATATTTACCTCACTTTCTCTACTACTTTAATGAGTTCCTGTGCTACATATTCAGCATCTTCTGGTAAAAGTGTTGAATAGAGGGGAAGAGTTATTTCATTTGCATATTGTGAATAGGTATTTGGATAATTGTCTATAGAATATCCAAGATTTCTATAAGCTGTGAACATTGGCAGAGGTGTAAAATGTACATTTGTAGCAATGCCTTTTTCTGCAAGAATCTGTATTACACTATTTCTATTTTCTTCAGTAAAATCTCTCAGTCTAAGTGGATATAGATGATAGGATGTAACCTTATCATCATTTTTTTCAAAAGGAATGATTGCCCAATCTTTATCTTTCAATGCATTGGTATAAATATCGAATATGTTTTTACGCTTTTTTAAAATATTTTCGTATCTGGAAAGCTGAACGAGACCTATTGAAGCGTTTATATCAGCCATATTGCATTTTGATCCGACAAACAACACATCATATTGCCATGCTCCTGCTTTGGTCTTTGAAAGAGCGTCCTTGGATTGACCGTTTAAAGACATCAGTTTAAGTTCCCTGAGAAGATCTTTTTTGCCAAACAGATGATTGTCATTAAAAGTTACTGCTCCACCTTCGGCAGTGGTAAGGTTTTTTACTGCATGAAAGGAAAAAACATGGGCATCTACCTGGTCTCCAACTTTTTTCCCTTTGTAGGATGCACCAAAAGCATGAGCAGAATCGGATACCAGGAGTATATCTTCACGTCCCTTATCCTTTAAAACCTGTTTTATGGCATCATAATCCACTGGTACTCCTGCAAAGTCTACAGAATATATGGCCTTTGTATTTGGTTTTATAGCGTCATACAATTTTTCAGGGTCAATTAAAAAATCGTCTTTTTTTACATCTACAAAGGTGGGAAGTATCCCGCAGTGAATAGCTGCACTGGCGGTTGAAGTATAAGTATAGGGAGTGGTTATTACGTCATCACCTTTTTTTATATCAAATACCTTGAGTAGAATTTCAAGGCCTGCAGTGGCATTTGCCAGTGCGAGAGCATGATTTGAACCACAGTATTCAGATATCTTTTTTTCAAATTCAGCAGTTTTAGGTCCCGTAGTTATCCATCCGGATTTTAAAACATCTACTACTGCGTCTATTTCAGCTTGTGTAATATCTGGAGGAGAAAAGGGAATTTTTTTATTCATAAATATCAAGTCCTTTCTACTTTTAATTTTTAGTCTGATAGTTAACATTGCTAACACGTAGTGGGTGAACTCCACATGAATTTAAGGCTCACTTGATTTAATACCTTGAAAAAAACCAGTGTCCTTTGTTATATAAATATATCCATTTTTGTCTATCTCAGACTGTAAAAAGTTTTTGAGATTGTGGAGTTCGGTTTCATCAAGTATATTTTTTGTATTACCTGGCATTGAAAATATATAATCTGCAAGAGGGCCGGAGGAAGTTACCTTCAGGTTGTCCTTGTATCTTTTTAAAGTTACATTTTTAAACCATTTTGAAACTTCTGCAAGACCATTTTCAAGTTGAAATTTTTCTGTAAGATTCCAACTGTCTGTAGTTATTTCCTGTGAATTAAATCTTTTGACAATATCCCTCATTTCTTTCATATGATTTTTACCAACTGTAGAGGCATAAAAATATCCATTGGGTTTTAAAACCCTGTAAATCTCTGAAAAAGCCTTGCCTATATCGGTTACGTGGTAAAGCATATGGTTGGCGATTACTACGTCAAAACTGTTTTTACTATAGGGGATGTCCTGTGCATCTACTAATTTAAATTTAAATCTCTTTGAATTCAAATTTTTTTTTGCATCTTCCAGCATACCCGCAGAAAAATCAGTGAGAGTTATATCCCATGCTTTTGGAATTTTACACAAATTTTTTGCCCATAATTCGCCGTTGCCACAGCCAAGTTCCAATACAGTGGCTTTATCCGGTAGATTTAATTGTTCGAAAAACCAGTTCATCCAACCCTGTTTGTTAGTGCTGAAAAGTTCATGTATTCTAATTCTGGCATTTAAATTGGAGGCATTTTCATATTGTTCTATCCATTTTTGATCTATATTTATTACATTTATTATGTTTATGAATTTATTCCAATTCAATTCTTTATTTTGGTCCAGCATACAGACAGCCTCGTCTATGGATTTTATTACAGTCTTAATGTGATATATTTTTTCTTTCATTATCTCTTTTTGTATTTCCAAAGATTTTTTTAAATCGTTGTGATTTATATCGTAATTCATTATCCTGGAAATATCTTCGAGAGAAAGCCCTATAAACTTAAGAGTCATTATCTTTTGCAGTTTGCTAAAATCCTCAAAACTGTACAATCTATGTCCATATTCATTATAAGAACATGGTTTTAAAAGGCCAATTTTATCATAATATCTTAAAGTTCTCAAAGTGACACCAGATTTTTTGGCAAATTGACCTATACTAACTAAGTCAGATTTTGGAACAGACACAGTAAATCACCTCTACTTAAACTATTGTACCACATTACGTAAGGTAAGGTGCAATACCCTATTTTATGATTGTATTTGGATATCAATTTCAAGTTATGGATATATTAAAAGTCCAAGATATGACGGTATTTTCACATATACATGATTTAAATATATAGCTGCATGCTACTGTGACAAAATATTTGCTATGGATAACGTAGTCTATGTGCCATAGACAAAGTTAGGCCGTATCGAGATTTTTGCAAATCAAATCTGGATACGGCTGCTATTTTTAATTAACGTTACTTTTTTATATAGGCATTTTCTGGATGAATGTCATATAGAAATAAAATAGAAAATTATTTAATTGTTGACGGCAGATTTATTTCAAAAGGACCAATTGAAGAAAAAGATCCGTTGATTTCATTTAATTGTAAATTATCGCCTATATCTTTTTCCTTTTGAAGAATATGTTTAATTGTACTATTATGTGATCTACAGTGATTGTTTCCATTTTGTCCTATGGTAACACTTCCCAAGTACATATCCCAAGTTTGCAATTTTGAACTGCTGTCATTTATATAACTGTAAATTAGTTCTACAGTGTTATCTGATAGGCGTTCAATACTGACGATTTTATACTTGATTCCCTTATATTCACCAGTTTTATTTAAAATGCTTTTTCCTGATTTGGGAACATCCAAGTCTATCTTAAAATCATTATTTTTACCCATGTAATCATTTTGAACATGATATACTACCTTTGGAACAGTTAATTTTAGCTTTTTACCGGTAAGCTTGCTCAAATCAAATAAAGATTCATTTCCCTGGTCTAAATAGTTGGTATTGTTATGTCCGTATACTGCGTTATTATATTCATCAGAAATTATAATGAGGGAATCCTGTATGGAATTATTATTTATTAATTTTGTACTAGTTGGTTCCTTGAATCCCCATTGCTTGCCTTCTTCAAAGGTTCCACAATTAACTTTATCTATTCTTTTAGATTTAAAATCTGGTAAGGTATCTGTAAAATAGTAATCTACTTTTAAAATATTTCCCTCCTTTTTTAATGAAGTCACATTTAATGTAGTTATTCCATTAGTTGCAGTATATAAGATTTTTGATTCAGGAGCTTCTTTAAAATCAGAATTTTTTAGCTTGAAAGCTGCTTTAGTAAATTTCCTATCATTATCTAGAATACTTAAAGTATAATTATTGGAGTTTTTTACTTTGCCATTGTACTCTAGCCTATATGAGCCTATATGATTATCTGGCATCATGGCAAGATTATCACTCCTGTGAAGTTCATAGGAATTGCCCTGTTTGTCTCTAATAATGTAATAAGAGGGTTTAAGTTCTTCTGGTTCAATGGTTAAAGTAACTACGATTTTGTTTTTGTCTACATACATATTAGCTAAAGTTATATTACCCTGTTTAAGACTGTTTTTAAGAATTTTCGGGGTATCTGAAGAGATCTTTACTTCTCCAATGCCGGATATAACAGTGAATTTTTCTATCATGTTAGCTAAGACATCTTTCTGGGATATAATTATAGGACTAGCTATCAAGAGGATAATAGCTGCCGCAACAAAATTTCTTTTAACTTTGGATTCTTTAGGATTTACTTTGTCAATAATATTTTTGCAGATTCTTTTCTTTTCAATTTTATTAAGTTCTATATTGCTAAATTCATTTTCCCTTATATTAACATCATTTAAAAGCATTAATACATCATCTTTATTTAAATTTAATTTCATTTTGATACCTCCATTTCACCTGAAATATTTAATTTTTTTATGAGTGAGTTTTTAGTGCGCCATAATCTATTGTAAACAGCACCTTTTGATAAATTAAAATTTTTACATAGACTTTCCATATCTTGATCTAAAATATATTTTCGTATAAATAGTTCTCTGTCCAATTTATGCTCATATTGTAAAAGCTTTATTAATTCTTCTTTTTTTTCCTTTGATATATACTCGCTTTCAATATCAGTCTTGGAGATTAAGGTTTGTTCTTCTATTTGAAGGTTATTCTGCTTATATAAGGTTCTTTTATAATCTATAGCCTTATATTTACTTACAGCTAAAAGCCAATTTTTAAATGAAGATTTTTTAGAATTATATAAGTGGCTTTTATTCCATATTAAAAGATATATATCATTAATACATTCTTTTGCATTTTCATAATTATCATTTCCAAGTACATCTAGTACAATTTTAAAAACTAAATTGCAGTAAGTATTAATTATGTATTCCAGGGCTGCAGGATTTTTTTTCTTAAGTTCTAATAAAAAGTTTTTATCATTGATTTTCATCTTTAACTCCTTCCGTCTTATTATCTCACTAATTAATACGAATAATATGGTTAGTATTTCACTTGATGTTGGAAAAAAATATTACTTTTCATGCGTTTATACTGAAGAAATGAAATATTATTTATAAAATGATGTGTTTTTGTGCTTTGTGTTGTATAATACTTAGATAAATCCAAGTATAAAAAAAGTTAAACATTAGATGAAAAGTGGGAGATCTGTTGTGAAGAGGTGAGAAAAAATGGACATAAATTCAAAGAACTCTAATAAATTAGATTTAAAAAACAGTTTACTTGTAAGAGAAGTTTTAAGTATACCTGCCTTTGAATCCGGCAGAGTTATAGCTGGAAAAAATGGACTTGACAATGAGTGCAGGAATAATAACGATAATTGAGACTCCAGATGGAATAGAATGGCTGGAAGGTGATGAATTTTTACTGAGTGCTGGATATGCATTTAAAGATAAAAAAGATGAATTGGACAATGCTGTATACAGGGCATATAAAAAAGGGGCTGCTGCACTTGCAATTAAGGAGAAAAGATATATAGATGTTATACCGCAAAAGATGATAGATCAATCAAATGAATACAATATTCCACTTATAGTATTACCTTGTAATTTTATATATACTAAAGCTTTAAGCAGTTTCTATAATTCACTTTTATATAAAAAAAACAAGCATATATATGAATCAAAAAAAATGCATGATAGATTGCTTAGACTTATGTTAGAAGATAAAAATGCTGAAGATACGATTAAAGCATTATCGGAACTTACTGGTTTAAGTATAATAATTTTGGATTCTGTTTTTAATTTAGTATACAAAAATATAGTTGAAAAACTTTTCGATACAGTCAATGACATGGTCAAAAGTAAAGTAAAAGAATTTGCTGCAAATAAAATGCATGACCATGCTAAAATAAAATGCTATGGTTATGATGTCTATATATATAGATTGTCTTATAATAATAAACTTTTAGGGTATATGTATGTTATTAATAGATTATCTAAAAATAGTATTTATATGGATGTAATTGAAAATGGGAAAAGAATGCTTGAATTGAAACTGGCAAAGGAAAAGAACAAGCCCTTGAATATAGTTAATGTAAATATGATGATAACAAATATGATTTTAAACAGTAGAAATTTACCAGATAAATTTTATTCTAATATAAAAAATGACTATGGATGGAATGACAAGAGTAGATTTATTGGAATTTGTATAAATGTAAATCGTGGTTTAAAAAACGATTCAAAAATCTTAGGCAATCAATTAAATGAAGAAATATGTAATTTGATTGCAAGGATTTTTAATGGTCATGGTTTTTTTATTACGGAAGAAAATAGCAGGATAATTTTGTTTTTTTGTCTGGAGGATGTTGTATCTCTGGATTATGTAGTAAAAAAAATAAACAACTACATAAATAATTATAATAATAGTATGAGAGTGTTTTTCTCAGTATCAAGATCGTATGACGATATAGTAGATATACCGAAGATGTACAATGAATGCTATATAGCATCGTTGTTTAATACCAAAAAGAATATAGTACTATATTATGACTCTTTGGATACAATAAAATTACTTTATCCATTAAAAGAGAATATGCAAACTTTTGAATACTGTAGTAAAACACTAGGTGGAATTAAGGAATATGACAGTAAAAATAAAAGTGAACTACTTAGAACATTGGAATGCTTTTTTAAATACAACATGAAAAAAAAGCTGGTGGCTGATAAATTACATATACATCCTGAAACTTTAAGATATAGATTGAATAAGATAGAAGATTTAACCGGATATTCACTTCACAGTTCAGAGGGAATATTTGCACTTCAAATTGGAATTAAGCTCTATCGCATGATAAAAGACTAAAATTTTTAAATTAATAAATATATAAAATAAAAAATCAAAACATATTAATAAAATCCACATATTTATGACAATGCGTAAATATGTGGATTTTATTTTATGAAATTACAGTATGTTATATTTTCTGAAAAATGATTATAATTCTAATATATTGTTCATAGATAAAGAGGAAAGGGGAAAGACTACATGACAAATAATTTAGAAAACCATCCATCCGTATTTGAACCTGTTGCATTTATAGTAAATGTACTTTGCGCTATACTTGGTGCAGTAATAGGGATGCAGCTGGTAACTACACTTGGAGTAACGCCAAATACTTCTATAATAGGTGCACTTATTGCCATGCTTATAGCAAGAATTCCTTTAAATGTACTTAGAAAATTTAGATCAATACACAGGCAAAATATTGTACAGACATCGATATCATCAGCTACATTTGGGGCTGCTAATAGCTTGATGATACCTATAGGCATTCCGTTTCTGATTGGAAGAAGTGATCTTGTAATTCCACTTCTGATAGGTGTTAGTTTTGCCATGATTGTGGATTCTGCCATTTTGTATAATGTATTTGATTCTGAAGTGTTTCCAGCGTCAGGTGCATGGCCGCCGGGAGTTGCCACTGCAGAATCTATACTTGCAGGTGACAAAGGTGGTAAAAGAGCAGGCATACTTGGTATTGGAACTATAGTTGGGGTAATTGGATCTTTCCTGCACATACCGATGTCGGCTTTTGGTATATCATTTATAGGAAATATATGGGCATTATCTATGTTTGGAATAGGTCTTCTAATAAATCAGTATTCCAAGCCCTTATTTAATATAGATGTAAATGCGCTTTACATACCACATGGAATTATGATAGGTGCAGGATTTATAGCCATATGCCAAATTTTCAAGATTATATTTGTTAAACAGAAAGAAGTGAAGAATAAATCAGAAAATGTAAGCTATACTCGTTCGGCTTCAAGAGTTAAAAAGTCTTTACTGTTTGGGTATATAGCCTATGCATTGATTGCTTCTGGAATTGCTGTAACTTGTGGACTTGCTTCTAAAATGACTACAAAAATGATAATAGGGTTTGTGATTTATGCTGCTGCAGCTGCTTTTGTTCACGAAATGGAAAGTAAATATGGATTTATGAAACATTTTCAAACTTTGGGAAAATAGGGAAGGAGCACATTGTTTTGAAAAAGAAAATAGGTGCTATAACTATAGGACAATCCCCCAGGAACGATGTTATTCCGGAGATAAAGGCTGTAGTCGGGAATAACATAGAGATACTGGAAGCTGGAGCCCTTGACGGACTTACCAAGGATGAAATAGACAGATTTATTATAGAAAAAGACGATTATATACTTGTGTCCAAACTTAGAGATGGCAGTTCCGTAAAATTTGCGGAGAGAAATATATTGAAGAGATTACAGAAATGCATATATGAACTAGAAGACAACGGAGCAGAAATTATTGTGTTTATATGTACGGGATGCTTCCCTGATGTATTCAAATCCAGCAAGCTTCTTATATACCCCCAGAAAATACTGCATTCTGTGGTACCTAAGATTTCAAATAATAAGATAGGTGTTTTTACTCCAGTTAAGGATCAAATAAAGCAGTGTTATGAAAAGTGGTCGGAAAGCGGAAAACATATCGAGGTGGTGTCCGCATCACCCTATAGTGACATTGATAAAATTAGAGAAGCTGCATTTTCCATGAAGGAAAAGGATGTGGATATAATTGTTATGGATTGTATAGGATATAACATGAAAATGAAAGTTATGGTGAGGGAGATAACAGGAAAACCTGTTATATTGCCCAGAACTTTGGTTGGCAGAATTGTAGCGGAAATGTTTGATTGATTGTGGGAGGATGGTATTTTGAATTTAAAAAAAGGTAGTAAAATAGTTCTTGATAATTGCCTTGGAATTAAAAGAGATGAAGATGTTCTCATTGTAACAGATGAAATTGAACTAAATATAGGTAAGGCTCTCTATGAAGAAACAAAAAATATAGGAGCAGAAGCAGTGCTGGCAATTATGAAGGAAAGAGATGTAAGTGGAGAGGAGCCGCCTAGAAATATTGCAGAAGCCATGAGAAATTCCGATGTGGTAATATGTGTTACGGATAAATCTCTGACTCATACAAATGCAAAGATAAATGCAGTTAAAAATGGTGCAAGGGTTGCCACCATGCCTGGAATAAGTGAAAGAATGTTTTCACAAGGTCCTATAATGGCAGATTATACTGAAGTGGAAAAACTTACGTTAAAAATAACAAAATTATTGACAAAAGCAAAAACTGCCAGGATATGTAAAGACGGCTACACTCTTACCATGAGCCTCGAAAATAGAGATGGAATACCTAGTACGGGGGTTTATAGAAAGAGTGGAATGTCTGGAAACCTTCCTTCTGGAGAGGCCTATATAGCTCCAGTAGAAGGAACTGCAGAAGGTGAAATTGTCATTGATGGGAGTATGGTTGGAGCTGGAAAACTATCAGAGCTGCTTTACTTGAAAATAAGTAATGGAAAACTTGAAAAAATGAAGGGAAAGGACTCGGATAAATTTAAATTCCTGTTTGATAATGAAAGAAATTCAAATGTAGGAGAGCTTGGAATAGGTACAAATCCTATGGCGAAGGTAACTGGGATAATACTTGAAGATGAAAAAGTATATGGTACAGTTCACATTGCTTTTGGAACCAATATTTCTTTTGGAGGTACTGTAAAAGCAGATTGTCATATAGATGGTGTAATTTTGAATCCGGATCTCTATTTGGATGACAATTTGATAATAAGTAAAGGAAAATTTGTAATCTGATTTTAATATAGGGGAGGGCTTAAACTGTGGATAGTAAAATTAAAATAGGTATAATAAGAGTACTTACCTTGAAGGATAAGTATGCTCTTGAAAATCATGCTAGAATTATAGATGAAGATGGCAAGTTTGGAGAAAGCATTGAATTTGTGAGCAGATGTATAAAAGATCAACCGTTTGGAATACATGATGATGAAACTTTAAATACAGCTGTTCCTAAAATAGTAGAACTTGCAAAGCAGATGGAGAAGGAAAATTCGGACGGAATAGTTATCAGCTGCTGTGCCGATCCGGGATTAAAAGAAGTTGAGAAAGAAGTTAAAATACCTGTAATAAGTGCAGGCCGGGAGTGTTCAGAAAAAGCACTTAAACTTGGGAAAAAGATAATTGCAATTGGAATAACTGCGGAAGCTACTGAACATCTTAAAGAATTACTTGGAAATAATCTTTTTGATTATTATAATCCTGAGAATATAAACAGCACTTTAGATTTAAATTCTAAAAGAGGAAGAAAATCTGTGGTAGATTCTGCAAAAAAAGCTTATAGATGCGGCAGTGATTGTATAATGATATGCTGTACGGGAATGTCTAATATAAAGATTGCAGAAGAAATAAGGAGCAGCGTGGATATTAAAGTTGCTGATCCACTTGAGGCAATTGCATCAAAGATAAAAAAAGTATATGATCTTTAAGTCGAGTAAAAAAAGGATTTCAAAGGTGTTCTTTAGTATAAAGTCGTTGTGTATAAAGAGGAGCTGCTGCTAATTATGAGCGGCTCCTCTTTTAGTGCACCATGTATGGTGGACTAAATTTCTCAGATTATATGATATCTTGTATAATAATTGCATAAAATATAACACAACAAGTTGCAATGCGGGATAAATAAAGGCTTATTATTGAATATACATGAGATGTATGGTAATATCAAGTAAAGTATTATAAAATTTTAAATGTATATAAAATGGAAAATTCGATAAGAATAGAAATTTTTGTAAAATATCAATAAGTTTTAGAAAAGGAAGGGTACGTATGGAAGATAACAACAGCTCATCAAATTTTATTAGGAATATAATTGAAGAAGATTTAAAGTCAGGTAAATATAAGGAAGTAATAACTAGATTTCCTCCTGAGCCAAATGGATATTTGCATATAGGTCATGCCAAGTCCATAGTTCTAAATTTTGGTTTAGCAGATGAATTTAATGGAAGAACCAATTTGAGATTTGATGATACTAATCCTTCAAAAGAGGATACGGAATATGTGAAATCAATAAAAGAAGATGTAAAATGGCTGGGATACAATTGGGAGGAACTGCATTTTGCATCCAGTTATTTTGATCAAATGTATGAATATGCCATTTTTCTGATAAAAAAGGGGAAGGCCTATGTATGTGATTTGACTTCAGATGAAATAAGGCAATACAGGGGAACACTGACAAAACCAGGAAAGGAAAGTCCTTATAGAAACAGAACAGTGGAGGAGAATCTTGAATTATTTGAGAAAATGAAAAATGGGGAATTTAAAGATGGCGAGAGGGTCCTGAGAGCTAAAATTGATATGTTGTCTCCCAATATAAATATGAGAGATCCTGTATTATATCGTATAGTTCATGCATCACATCACAATACCGGGGACAAATGGTGCATATACCCTATGTATGATTTTGCACACCCTCTAGAAGATGCCATTGAAGGAATTACCCATTCCATATGTACCCTTGAATTTGAAGATCATCGTCCTCTTTATGAATGGATAATAAGGGAATGCGAAACGAAAAGTAAACCTAAACAGATAGAATTTGCCAGGTTGAATATGACAAATACTGTCATGAGTAAAAGAAAACTTAAAAAACTTGTAGATGAAAATTTTGTGGATGGGTGGGATGATCCACGTATGCCAACTATTGCGGGTCTCAGAAGAAGGGGCTTTACTTCAGGATCCATTCGCAGATTTTGCAGGGAAATTGGAGTGGCAAAGGCCAGCAGTGTAGTTGATTCACAAATGTTAGACTATTTTTTAAGGGATGAACTTGAAAAAAAAGCACTCAGAACTATGGCTGTTTTAAATCCTTTGAAGGTTATAATAACTAATTATCCTGAAGGCAAAAGTGAAAATTTTGAAATTGAAAATAATCCAGATGATCCTTCTGCAGGGGTTAGAAAAGTTCCTTTCTCCAGGGAACTGTATATTGAACAGGAAGATTTTATGGAAGATCCACCTAAAAAATACTACAGATTATTTCCTGGAAATGAAGTCAGATTGAAAGGTGCCTATTTTGTAAAGTGCAGTGAAGTGATAAAGGATAAAGATGGCAGCATAACTGAACTCCACTGTACCTATGATCCCAGGTCAAAGGGAGGAAACAGCCCTGATGGTAGAAAAGTAAGAGGAACAATTCATTGGGTAAATGCAGATACTGCTATTTCAGCGGAGATAAGGCTGTATGAACCCCTGATTTTGAATAATTCAGAAGAGGAAAATGACTCATTTTTAGACAATGTAAATCCTAATTCACTTGAAATTGTAAAAGGATTTTTGGAACCTGATATGAAAAATGCAAAGCCCGGGGAAAAATTTCAATTTTTTAGGCATGGGTACTTTAATGTAGATCCTAAATGTACTAGAGATGGTAAATTGGTATTTAACAGGATAGTATCTCTTAAAAGCTCTTTTAGAATCAAGTAGTTTTTGTTATTAGAGGAAAGTTGGCTATAATGTTTAAAATAGATATATGTATAAATTTATAGATTTATGCACATATCTATTTTTAAATCATAAATTATAAGTAGCTTTAAACTAATAATTTATTCGGAGGGGACTTCTATGTGTGGAATTGCAGGATGGATTAACTTAAAGAGAGATATCTCCAAAAATAGAGATGTGATTTTAAATATGGCCAATACGTTAAAAAACAGGGGACCTGACAGTGAAGGATATTATTATTCAAAAAACGCCCTGTTAGGACACAGAAGATTGATAGTTGTAGATCCTACTGGCGGCGTTCAGCCCATGTTAAAAAAAGTAAATGACAAAAAATATATAATTGTGTATAATGGAGAGCTTTATAATACGGAGGATTTGAGAAAACTGCTTGTAGAACAAGGGTATTCTTTTGATTCCTATTCTGACACAGAGGTACTTATAACAAGCTATATCCACTGGGGGATAGATTGTTTAAAATATATAAATGGTATATATGCTTTTGCCATATGGGATGAAAAGGAAAAAAGTTTGTTTATGGCAAGAGATCCACTTGGAGTAAAACCACTGTTTTATACCATAAAAGATGATTCATTTATATTTGGTTCAGAAATAAAAGCTATTTTAGCTCATCCTTTTATTGAACCCGTAGTTGACAGGGAGGGGTTAACTGAAATATTTGCTCTGGGTCCTGCAAGATCCCTGGGTGGAGGAATATTTAAGAATATACATGAGATACCTCCAGCTAATTATCTTATATATGACAGAGACGGACTAAAATTGAAGGAATATTGGAAGCTGCAGTGTAAAGCCCATGAAGAAGACGTGGAGGCTACAGCGGAACACGTGAGGACACTTTTAGTGGATGCCATAAAGAGGCAGCTGGTAGCAGATGTTCCTGTCTGCACTTTTCTTTCAGGAGGACTTGATTCCAGCGCCATATCTGCTGTGGCAGCATCGGAATTTAAAAAACAGGGAAAGGTGCTAAATACCTATTCTATTGATTATGAAGACAATGACAAATATTTTAAAGCAAATGCTTTTGAGCCAACTTCAGATAAAGTATGGGCGTTGAAAATGTCCGAATATATAGAGAGTAATCATCATGGAGTTATAAATACCAGCAGGGATTTGGCAGAGACGCTGTATAATTCCGTGATGGCGGGTGATCTTCCCGGAATGGCGGATATAGATTCCTCTTTATATCTTTTTTGCAGAAAAATAAGAGAGAACAATACAGTGGCGTTGTCCGGCGAATGTGCCGATGAAATTTTTGGCGGATATCCCTGGTACAGAAGAGAAGAAGATATAAATGCCAATACTTTTCCCTGGTCGAAATCTGTGAGTGCTAGGAAAAAGATTTTGTCACAGGATTTGAAATCACTTAAGCTGGATGAATATCTGAATGCACAGTATGAAGACAGTATAAAACAAGTGCCTCATTTGGATGGAGAATCGAAAATTGACCGACGTATGAGAGAACTTTTTTATCTCAATATCAAGTGGTTTATGATCACTTTGTTGAACAGAAAAGACAGAATGAGTATGTCCAATAGTCTTGAGGTGAGAGTTCCCTTTGCAGATTACAGGCTAGTGGAATATGCTTTTAATATACCTTCTGATATAAAATTTTATAAAGGAAGGGAGAAGGGACTTCTCAGGGAGGCATTGAAGGGAATTTTGCCGGAAGATATTATTACCAGGAAAAAGAGTCCTTATCCAAAAACTCATAACCCAGAATATACAAAGAGAGTTCAGAAGTGGATGAAATTAATAATAAATGACAAGAGTTCACCTATACTTCCGCTGATAGATGAAAAAGAAGTCAGGACATTGATAGAAACTGGAGGAGATTCTTTTAAGGAGCCCTGGTTCGGACAGCTGATGAGAGGTCCTCAGCTGCTGGCATATCTGATTCAGGTAAATGTGTGGCTCAAATCCTATAATATAAGGATAGAATTTTAAAAAGATTACTGGTTGAATGCCAGTAATCTCTTTTTACATCAGCTTTTTGAAAGCTTCCAAACACAGGATATGCAGAGCATGTCTTTATTTAATCTTGCATGAATATTCCCTCCCATTTTATTCATGAGGCTTTTGGCTATGTACAGTCCCAGGCCAGTACTTCTTGAGCTTCTTGAATTGTCAGCTTTATAAAATCTGTTGAATATAAGTTCCACATTATCTTTATTGATTTTATCAACTCTGTTGGTTATATTAAGTGCAGCTAAATTTTCATCTTTGGATAAATTTATATAAACACAATTTTGGGAGTGCTTTACTACATTATTTAATAGATTGTCGAGGACTCTTCTTATAGCAGAACTGTCTCCCATGACAGATATGTTTTCCTGGCATATTTTTATATGTGGTGTAATGGCATTTGAGGTAAAATTGTAATAGAAGTCAGCCAGTGATTCATATAAAATGCTGTTTATGTTCACCGGCTGCAGTTCTAATTTGTATTCGGGAGATTCTACAATGGAAATCTGGAAAAAGTCACTTACCAGAACTTCCAGTGAGTTTGATTTCCTAAGTACTATTTCAAGATACTCTCTTTGCCTTTGCTCAAGTGTTTTTGAAGAAAGCAGCATTTGAACATAGCCTTTTATGGAAGTAAGTGGTGTACGGAGATCATGCGATATATCTGCTATGGATTTTTTGAGTTCCTCCTGGGAGTTTCTCTGGAAAGATTTTGCTTTTTCACTTATATCTATATGTTCATTTATGGTGAAGGCAAGATCTTCAAAATCTTTATCCAGAAGAGGTATATCCAGTTTTTTATGAACTCTGTTGTCATTGTAATTTCTGAGCTGCACTGTAATATTTCTTATCTGCAATTTTATAAAGAACAGGTATACTAATAAAAATAAGATGCAAAATATTAATACATATATTATCCAGATTGTATACAGCACCTTCTTTCTCTATTTGATATCCTGATTTTTAAATGTTATAATTCCAAGCCCCAGGGATACTAAAATAATAATAGTGCAAATTGATATTACATTGCAAATATCCGATGGAGAGGAATTCAAACTTCCAAGTTTCATAAGCATGATGATGGGAGTGTATATGTCAAATTTTAAGTTGATTAAAAATCCACCTGCATTTACAAATAAAAGTATCATTCCCAGGGCAATAATTATGGATTTACTTTTTATTATAGTTGCAAGACAGGTATAGGCGCTGGCCAAAGTTATAAGAATCAAGTATGTAAGCAGGGTATATTTAAAAATTTTTACTGCAGTGTAAGCGGAAATGGATTTTACCCAGCCTAAAATAAGCGCCGCTGCCAGTGGCAGAAACAACAATAAAATGAGAAGTATAAAAATTGATAGATAGATTATTATGATTTTGGATAGATATATTTTAGATCTGCTGTGTCCATAGGACAAGGTGTTTTTTACCGTGCCATAGCTGTATTCGTTTATAATATAGGAGCCTACGAGAAATAATGATAATATTATAAGTATTACGCTGAATCCAAAAGAGGATTTAAAAAATTCCAGAGCAGTGGGAGTGAATATATTGTGAAATTTATTTATGAAAAATCCAAAGGTTTCATGGCCGTGTATAAAGGAAAATATCACAATTATGTCCAAGTGGGAGTAAAATAGTTTTAAGACGAGGAAGGTCAAAAACAGCGTAATTATCGTCGATATTTTAAAAACTGTATTGTATTTTAATTTATATAGTTCAAATTTTAATAGATTGTACATTATTTGAGCCCTCCTACTAAATTTATAAAATAGTTCTCCAGATTTTCACCTGTAGCTAATATCTGTTCAATGGTGATATTTTCTTTTGAAAGAATAGAGGACACCTTTCCGGGATTGTCTATATAATCGTATAGAGCTATGGTTTTATCAGGAAGTACAGTGAAATTGGTTGTATTGAGTTTTCTTTCTAGGATTACTGCAGTTTTTTGGATATTATCTACTTTTATATTCAAGCTTCTTCTGCATTTTTTGTTCAAAGCTTTAAGAGTCAGCTCCTCCACAAGCTTTCCTCTGTGAATTATTCCAAAACAGCTGGCAAGCTGATATAATTCTCCCAGAATATGACTGGAAATAATAATGGTCATATTTTTGTCTTTATTTAATTTTTTCAGCTTTTCCCTCATCTGTACAATACCAATAGGATCAAGACCATTTACGGGTTCGTCAAGTATCAGGAGTTCAGGATTTCCAATCAAGGCTATGGCAAGGCCGAGTTTTTGTTTCATGCCCATTGAAAAGTTTTTAAGTTTCTTTTTACCACAGTTTGAGAGATCTACAAATTCCAAAACTTTTTCGGTACATTTTTTACCAGGTATGCCCTTTTGTATTCTGCAGGCCTCCAGGTTTTCATAGGCGGACATATTGGGATAAAATGCAGGGGACTCAACCAGAGCTCCAATTCTCTTTCTTATATTGCTGATTTTATTTTCAGAATCAAATCCAAATAGATTTATTTTCCCTGAAGTGGGTTTTGAAAGCCCTGTAAGCATCCGCAGGGTTGTACTTTTACCAGCTCCATTTTCTCCTATAAATCCATAGATTTTACCTCTTTTAATATTTAAGTTTAAATTGTTAACCACTAAATTATTTTTGTATTTTTTACTGAGATCAGTGGTTTTTACGACATAATCGGTCATAACTATGCTCCCTTCTCTATAGAATATATCAATTGTAAAATTTTATGGATAATCAAGGGTAAAGGAAAGGTAAATTAAGTGTAAAGATTATACCTGAAGCTTGTATCCAATGCTCCATACAGTTTGTATGTATTCATGGAGAGGTTTTGCACTGTGAATTTTATTCCTTAAATTGCTTATATGGACCTTTATTGTATTGTCATCACACAGATAATTTTCTCCCCAGACCGTTTCAAATATATTTGTTTTTGTAAATACTTTTCTGGGGTATGATATTAAAAGCTCCAAAATGTCAAATTCTCGTGTAGTCAGGTTTATGGGAACTTGATTTACAAACACTTCTCTTGTATCTTTATTTAAAGAAATTTCTCCGTAAGTTAATATAGAATTGTCTTCTTTAGAAAATTTTTTATATCTCCTAAGATTGGCGTCAATTCTAGCAGAGACTTCATCTATGTCAAAGGGTTTTGTTATATAATCATCTGCGCCTGTTCTAAGTGCCTGAATTTTGGTTTCTGTGTCCCCTTTGGCCGAAATTATGATTACAGGCATTTCTCTAGCTGTTCTTATTTTCTCCAGAATTTTTTCACCAGCTAATCCAGGAAGCATTAAATCTAGAATTACCATATCCCAATTTTCATCTTTTAAATTCAGCAGGGCTTCTGTTCCGGAATATGCGGACACTGTATTGTATCCTGAATTTTGCAGCATATGACAGAGAAGTTTATTAATATCAGCATCATCCTCTACCACTAATATTTTTATAGGGTTTCCCATGGTAATCACCTTTCTGAAAATTATATTTACAAATTACATTATAGTAGAATAAATATATTTTTTAAATCAATTATGCAAATAAAGAAAAATTTTACTTATATGTATTGAATTTTTAGACAGATAGTGTATAATTTATATCAACAGATAATAATTATTAAATTGGAGGTATATAATATGAGTAAGAATTTTTATGAGGCAGTTAAAGATAGAAGAACCATATATGGTATAGATAAGAAAAAAATTGTGCCTGAGGATAGAATAATAGAAGTAGTTCAAGAAGCGGTAAAAAATTCACCCTCTGCTTTTAATTCACAGAGTGCAAGAGTAGTGGTGCTATTTGGAGAAAACCATGATAAATTGTGGGATATTACGGAAGCTGAGCTTAGAAAGATAGTTCCTGATGAGAATTTCTCAAAGACAGGAGAAAAGATCAATTCTTTTAGAAAAGGTTATGGGTCTGTTTTATTCTTTGAAGATCAAGACGTCATATCAGAACTTCAAAAGAATTTCCCACTTTATAAGGATAATTTCCCTATTTGGTCCCAGCAGGGTTCTGGAATTCTTCAGTTTATAATATGGACTTCTTTGGAGATAGAAGGTCTGGGTGTTTCACTTCAACACTATAATCCACTTATTGACGAAGAGGTGAAGAAAACATATGGGATACCTAATAATTGGAAATTAATTGCACAGCTTCCTTTTGGAAAACCAGTTTCAGGAGCCGGAGAAAAAGAAATTAAACCATTAAAGGATAGAATAAAGGTGTTTAAGTAAACTAAAAAGTGACTGCTTCAAAAAATTCTGAGGCAGTCACTTTTACTTTTACAATAGATTTCAACAGTTATTTAAGTTGTGCAGCTCTTTTTAGTACTGCATTCATACTTCCCGTTTTATAGCCTAAAATGTCCAGAGTAACATAAGTGAATCCTAGTTCTTTTAATCTATTTCCAACTTTGTCCATTGTATCCAAATTGAAAAATTTAGTTCTCTCTTCTGGAGCAACTTCAATTCTTGCAATTTCACCGTGATGTCTTACTCTAACTTGCCTAAAACCTAAATCCAGTAGAAATTGTTCTGCATCTTCCACCATTTTTAACTTCTTGCTGTTGATTTCGTTTCCATAGGGAAACCTAGAAGATAAACATGCAAAAGAAGGTTTATTCCATGTTGGTAAACCCATTTCTTTAGAATATATTCTAATATCCTGTTTGGTCAATTTGGCTTCTTTTAATGGACTTATAACTCCAAGCTCCCTGGCTGCTTTCATTCCTGGCCTGTAATCACCTATGTCATCAAAATTAGAACCATCTAAAATATATTTTATACCATTTTCATCTGCAACCTTTTTAAGTTTTGAATACAGTTCCTTTTTACAATAATAACATCTATTCACTGGATTTTGTGAATATCCCTTAATATCAAGTTCTTCTGATTCTATAATTATGTGTCTTACTCCTATGGATTTTGCATATTTTTTGGCTTCATTTAATTCTCTTTTAGGATAGGTAGAGGAAGTTGCAGTTACGGCAATAACTTTATCCTTGAGGACGTCCTGTGCAACTTTCAATAAAAATGTGCTGTCAACTCCACCGGAGAATGCTATTAATACACTTTCAAGTGATTTAAGTTTTTCTTCTAATATTGTTAATTTTGTACTCATAATCAACCTCTACTTTATTATGATTTTTATTTATATTTATTATAACATAATTTTTCATTTTTTGAGCTTATAAATCGCAAATTTTAATTTATATACGTGTGGTTTTGATGACCAATGTGTTAAAATGAAAGATAAATAATGTTTTATAGGAGGGGGCTATTTATGAAAAGCATAAATTACGAAGCAGATTTCGACATAAAATATAAAAAATTAACTTTGGATTCCATTTCTATTTATAGAAATTTGCTTAAAGATAATGTAATAGACAGCTTAAAAAAACTTGTAGAATATATTGATAAGGGGAAAATCAATATGGAATCTACGGCCAATTTATACAATGAATTTTTCTTTAATCTAGTAGAAAGTGGATATTTTTCTTTAAAGGATTATATTATTGACAAGATAATTTTTAGTGAAAATTTTTTTTCACTTGAAGCTGAGAAGGGAAATTTTAAAGGGAATAGAAACATAATCAAGAATGCAGCAGCTGAGGATCTTGAAAAACTTCAAAACACTGCTGAGTTAACTTCTTCTGATATAAAGAGACAATTGCTGAAGCATTTTGATAAAGATGTGTATAAAGAAATGATTTTAAAATTTCCTCAATGGGAGGCGGAAGATGAATTTAAAGAAGAAAATTATCCTGAACACATAAAGTCAATAGAAAAAAGTTTTCACTGTAGTAGCAAGTGGAGCAAGTGTATTGATGATCTTGAAAAGTTTCACAATGTTTATGGATGCGGCATGTTTGCAAAATATAGGGTTTTTGTATGGGAACATATTAATGGAATGGGACATTTCAGAGGAATTGAAGATCCAGATTCTATTGAACTTTCAGATCTTATTGGCTATGAAAAAGAGCATCAGATTGTAGAGGAAAATACAGTACAGTTTTTAAATGGATTCCCTGCCAATAACGTGCTGATTCATGGGGATAGAGGTACCGGCAAATCCTCAACGGTTAAGGCCATCCTTAATAAATATTATAATAAAGGGCTGCGTATGGTTGAACTTCCTAAAGCATATCTGGAGGACTTTCCGGAGATAATAAGAAGATTAAAAAACAAACCCCAGAAATTTATTATATTTATAGATGATTTAGCTTTTTCAGACAATGAAGAGAACTATACTGCACTTAAATCAATGCTGGAGGGTGGATTTGAAAATAGATCTTCAAATATATTGATATACGCTACTTCCAATAGGAGACATCTTGTAAAAGAATATTTTAGTGACAGAAAGGGAGCGGCATCTTTTGATATTGATGATGAAGTTCATGGAGAGGATAGTGTACAGGAGAAACTCTCATTGGCAGATAGATTTGGAATAAATGTGCTATTTACGTCTCCAGATAAAACTGGTTATTTGCAGATTGTAGACGGTATTGCCCAAAAAAGAAAATTAGGCTTTGATAGAGAAAAACTTCATAGAGAAGCACTTAAATGGGAACGCTGGTATAATGGACGATCTGCAAGAACTGCAAGACAATTTGTAGATTGGATGGAAGGATGTCAAAAAAATTTGATAGTAAATAAAGATTTGAAATAACACCGAGATTAAGGGACAAGGAATAGGGTTCAAAATTATCAAACTTTATCTGAACTTAAGAATAACTTGATTTGGAAATCTGCTATATTTGAACCCTAAACTTTGTCCTTTTATATAAAGATCAGATTAAATTTTAAGTTCATAAGCATAGTTATGCACTCAGCTGTAAATAATAGCGCCAGAAAAATTCACACAATATTTTTCTGACATTTTTACGGGATGATATGATTTTTTGGCTTTTCTGAGACCGGGAATGCCTAAATCCTGTTCTCTGTTAATGTATTTAACATTGGATAGATAATTTTCCACAAAAGTTTTGTTGACAAAAGTGTATACTCCCCTTACGGAAGAGGAGCCCTTTTCTATGTGTATAATTCCCATATTGTCATTCAGACGTTCACCTATTGTAAAGGCAGCTATATTGTCAGCAACATATACTGCTATAGCATTTAAATTTAGAAAATCCATATTTTCCACAATTTCTTTGATACCTTTTAGCTCATAAAATAAATGTCTGTCGCCTTTATTGTTTTTCTCATACCAATTTTCAGCGGCTTTTTTAATGTCGTCTTTTACACCTGGTTCAGAGAAGTCTTTAACTTTGTAATCATAGGTTTTCACAAAATAGTTGTAGTGATTTTTTTTAGAATGAAGTTTTTTACCTGATAAACTTATGAGTTTGCTGGAGTCATAAATATAATCAAAATTATCTATGTCGGCCCTTATCTGAATGTTGTCACCGTAAATTTTCTTCAATTCATCTAGAAATGGTTGCTCGAGATCTTTGAACAAGTAAGGCATAGAATGTTCTTCCTTGTATTTCAGCAGTTCTCTTACTATATTTTTTAAGTTTGATGCAGTGTATCCGAGAGGCTGCATAAAATAGTAATTTTCATTGAAATCTTTTTTCTTTATGATAAGTGCATTGTCATAAATGGTGTATTGAACATCACAGCCTTCTTTCCATATGATCAGGCTGGTAAAGGAATATTCGCAAGTATTGAAATTGTATTTATTTAAGTATTTGTCAAAGATTATTTTGTCATCTATAGTAATAGGTTTAAATGTAAGCATAAAATTTCTACAGTTTAATAGATGGTACACATTATAGTGTAATACTATTATTTTACTGATGATACCTCCTCTTATTTTTTATGGTTGATTCCCATTCAGATCTTAATATTCCATAAAGATACATGTCATATCTAGTTCCATCTCTATAGATAAATTGTCTGTAAGTTCCCTCTTTTTTAAAACCCAATTTTTCATAAAGCTTTATGGCGGGTTTATTATAGGATATAACAGTGAGCTGTATTCTGTGAAGATTTAATTCTTCAAAGCCAAATTCCATAGTTAGATATAAAGCTTCCATTCCTATTCCACAGCCTCTATAATTTTTTTCGCCGATTCCTATATATATTGTAGCAGCACCATTATTCCATAATATATTTTCAAAACCTGTGATTCCAATTATTTTTTTATCTTCTATGGAATTTATTGCAAACATAAATTTATCCTGGGATTCTCTTAAGTTATTTAGTGTAGAATTTAATTCTTGAGCACTTCTTGGGAAAGCAGGTATCATGTCAAAATTTCTTAGAAAATATATATCATTATACCATGTTTCTAAAGAAGCTAAGTGAAAATCTTTGAAAGAAGTAAGTGTTACTTTAGAGCCCTTCAGCAGATCTTTAATCAAAATGTATGTCACCTCTTGTAAAAAGTTAGAATTAAAAGATAATGGCTTTTTATACATAACTATTATATCCTAATCCATAAATTATGTAAAATTCCATCAAAAATAAATTGATTGGTATTGATCTTTTATATATTATAATATATTTTTGCTTACTATAATATAGAATTAATGAGAACTTTGATAATATGTGAAAGTTTTTTTGGATTAGAAGAAAAATAGAATTAGAGTAGAATACTTAATTATAATTTAAGTTAGTGGAGGAATTTTTATGTCAGAAATAGTTGTTAAAGTTACAAGAGGATCTTTGGTTGAAAGTGTTCACAGAGCAGATATAGCAGTAGTGGACAGTAAAGGGAATCTTGTCTGTAGTTTGGGAAATTCACATAAAGTAACTTATATGCGTTCTGCAGCAAAGCCAATACAGACTTTAGAAGTTATATTGTCGGGAGCAGCAGAGAAATTTTCTTTTACAGATGAAGAAATATCCATAATGTGTGGTTCACATTATGGAGAAGAATTTCATATAAAGACTGTAGAAAAAATATTAAAAAAATTAGGACTTAAAATAGATAATTTATTATGCGGTTCTACGTTATCGTTGAATAAAGAGTATTCTAAAAAACTTTTATGGGATCATATAAAATTAAACCCCACTTATACGGATTGTTCAGGAAAACATGCTGGGATACTCTCCGTATGTGTTTTAGAGGGATATAGCCTGGAGGATTATAATTTACCTGAGCACCCTGTTCAAAAGGAGATTAAAAGAATAATATCTAGAGTTTGCTCCATAGAAGAGGAAAGCATCATTATAGGAACAGATGGATGTACTGTACCTGTTTTTGGAATGCCACTGTATAATATGGCACTGGGTTATTCCAGAATTGCCAGTGGTAATGGACTCCCTCAAAGTTATAAAAAGGCGGCAAATAGAGTATTTAGGGCAATGAATAATGCTCCCGAGATGGTAGCAGGCACTGATGGGTTTTGCACTGATCTCATAAAAAATACTAATGATAAAATTATTGGAAAGTTTGGAGCAGAAGGTGTGTATTGTATTGGAATTAAAGATATGAATCTAGGAGTAGCGATTAAGATAGAAGATGGCAATACCAGAGCATTATGGCCTACGGTTATTAAATGCCTGGAAGATTTGAATGTCTTGGATCGAAATGAAAAAAATCTGCTGAGCAAATATAAAAGTCAGCAAAATTTAAATAACGTAGGGAAAAAAATAGGGGATATATTTCCAGATTTCAGTTTGAAGAAAAACATCTAAAGTATATATGGCATGAAGATTATATGTATTTATAATGGCACTTACTTTGCCTAGAATGTTAAAAGATAAAGTAAAGTGCTGATTTTACTGAAAATAAGTTCTAAGGTTCAGGAAATATAATATTGTTCTAAATCCTAGAGCTTATTTTCATATAAAATTATGCAGCAAAAAACTATTCTGATAATTCTTTTAGCTTGTCTGTTAACGTGCTCAGGCTATTTATTGAGGCATCCAGCTCCTGTATTTGAGACAGTTGATTTTTAAAGGTATCAGTTGTAGATGAAATTCCCTTTGATATATTGCTTACAGATTTCTGTATTTCAGTCAGGGTTGAGTTTATCTCATTTATGGAGGTACTGCTTGAATTGGATAATTTTCTTATTTCATTTGCCACTACTGAAAATCCTTTTCCCTGTTCTCCAGCCCTTGAAGCTTCTATAGCTGCATTTAAACCAAGAAGATTGGTCTGAGAAGCTATATTTTTTATAAAATTTAACACTTCATCTGTATTTTCTGATTTATTTAAAGCATCTTTTACTTCATCTAGTATATCTTTATTGGATTTTACGGTGTTTTCTATTCCAGAGGATAATATGCTTGAAGCATGTGAGATATTTTCTATAGATTCTGATAGGATTTTAGACACTTCCTTGAATTCATAGTGTCTTTTTAAACTTTTTACAAGAACTATGCTGCCTATTATCTTTTCATTTTCCCTTACGGGTATTCCTATGGCTTTTATTTCAATTCCGAAAGTTTCTTTTGGAATTATAGAGGAATAGACTTTTCTGGCTTTGATGCATTCATAGGCTGCCCCCTTTGGCCTAAGAGGATCTCCAGCTTTTGCGTTCATGTTTATGTTTTTACTATTTACTACTTTTATAAAGTGAGTAGTATTTGACATGGTAAAAGCTATTTCATCATCAAAAAAATACTGCATGTAGGGCATTAAAGTTTCAAAAGCCTGCTGAAGTTTATTCTCAATTTCGATTTTTTCCATAATAGGTTCCCCCAATTTTAATAATATTGTCTATAACTATACAATAGCACAAATGGAAGGATTTTTTAATTATTTTAGAAAATAAAAGTCACATTTGCTAAGTTAATTAATATTATAAAAGTATAGAACACATGATGAAAAAAAAGAGTACCTAATAATATAATTATTAAAGATGATAAGGAGGGATCTTTATGTCACGTAGAAGTTGTGGTAGCCGAGGAAGCGGAAAGGAAATATTGGTTATAATAATAATTTTAATATTGTGTTGTGGCATTGACTGTGGTGATTTTGGAAGAAAGTGCTAGGTAGAAGCTGTCAAGTTGCACAAAAGTAAAATATATTTAGTAAATAATGTTTAATACTTTGCTGAATATAATTCTTTTGGTTTTAAGAATTTTGGTTAATTAATAAAAAGAAAGGACAAAAGATAAGAAATTAAGATAACTTAAAATTATATATTATAATTTAAGGATAATAAGGAGGGGTCTTTATGTCACACAGATGTTGTGATCGTGGACGCGGAAGCAGTTCAATAATAATAATAATAATATTATTGTTATTATGTGGTGGATGTGGAAGAGGAATATGCTAGAATAGTAAATAAAAGGGAAACAATTTTTCGTTTCCCTTTTTTATTAATTGTTAAAACAATAGATTTTCCAGAGTATCTACATTTTTTATAAGTATAGAGTTTCTGTTGAAATCTATTAGATTGTCTTTTTTCATATTTACAAGTTCTCTTGAAAGTGACGGCCTTGGGATTCCAAGTTGCTCAGCCATTTCTTTTCTAGTACAACTTAAAGTTATTTTTGGACTCTTTTGGTGGTAATATTCGTCTAAAATATAAGATGCTATTTTTTGGCGAATGGTTTCATAGGATATATTTTTGAGCTTTTTATTCAGCATTAGTATTTTATTAGATAAAAGGGACATGAAATTATTTAGAAATACAGGGAACAGATTACATAATTTCAATATGTCCTCTTTTGATATAAACATTACAGATGCACTTCTTGATGCTGTTATAGTTGCAGGGTAGGTGCTTCTATTGGAAAATATTATAACTTCTCCAAATATGTCACTTTCTCTTAAACTGCCTATAGTAATGACTTTTCCCGAAGAAAATATCTTTTGTACTTCCAGAGTTCCACTTGTAATTATCCCTATTTTTGAGCAAGTTGATTCTTCAATAGCTATGATTTCTCCCTTTGAATAGGAAACAAGAGTATAGCTAAATTTTCCTAAAAAGCTTTTGATTTCATTTTCTGAAAAATTTTTCATCAGTATGCAGTTACTCAATGCACCATATATGTCTTTCATAATTTTCTTCAACCTCAATATTGATTATAATTTATAATGGTAACATAAGATACGGATTATATGATTTCATTTTATTATAATAAAGGCATAAAAACAAGGGAGGAATTTAAATGAAGAGGAAAATTGTTAATATAGATAGAGAAAAATGTAATGGATGCGGCTTATGTGTAAATGCATGTCATGAGGGTGCCATAGAATTGGTGAACGGGAAAGCACAGCTTATAGGCGATGAATACTGTGATGGGCTCGGAGATTGTCTTCCAGAGTGTCCTGTAGATGCAATAAACATAATTGAAAGGGAAAGTAAAGATTATGATGAAAAATTAGTTGTGGAGAAGAAAAAAGAAAAACTGAATCTTAAAGTTGACCTGCCCTGTGGATGCCCTGGAACGGCAGCAAGAATTATAAACAGGGTTCCAAAATCAAAAATACATGTAAGTACGAGTGGAGAAAATATAGGAAATATATCGAAACTTAGACAATGGCCAGTTCAATTGAAACTTATAAATCCTAAAGCAGCTTATTTAAAAAATGCAGAACTTTTGGTGGCAGCTGATTGTACAGCTTATGCTTATGGGAATTTTCATGAAGATTTCATTAAAGATCATATTGTGCTGATAGGATGTCCAAAATTGGATGATATAAATTACTATGAAGAAAAATTTACGGAAATCATAAAAAATAATGATTTAAAAAGTATAACTGTAGTGAGAATGGAAGTGCCCTGCTGCAGTGGTATTGTAAATGCGGTTAAGAATTCAATGTTGAGATCTGGAATAATAGTTCCCTATAAAGAGGTTATAATATCCACTGAGGGAAATATTGTAGAGAGATAATGATATTAAAGTACATTGTTAATATTAATACAATAATATTATAGATTGTATAAAAAAATGGAATATAGAATCTTATTGGAATATATAGAAAAGTATTCAGAGGTAATATATAATTAAAGTAAATAAAAAATAATTATAAGTTGGATGAATTTTTCGGGAGATTAAGTAGAAATTTAAGCAATACGCAAAATGATTTTGCATATTGGCTGCTTTTCTTGAGATATAAAGAAAGGTTTCATAGAAATTTTCTTTGAAGACTACTTAACTGTAGAAATTGTTCTATAGTATCCTTAAGTGGATAGCCGAAGGAGTAAGTATTATTTCTCTTAAATAATGTGAATCTCTCAGGCCAAAGGACCGAAAAAGGACGAAACTCTGGAAAGCTTTTGGCACCGAAGGAGTAAATCTCTCAGGTAAAAAGGACAGGGTAAAAGAGAACTCTTTTACCCTGTCCTTAATTTTATATGCATTTAACTGAAAATTTTGAAAGGAAAAAATAATATGATAGAACCTATAATAGTAGTTACTAATAATCCTATGTGTAGAGAGAAGCTGGCAGATAAATATAAAATAGATTTTATAAATGGCACTACTGTAGATGTATTGGAAAGAGTTAGAGATTATATACATGGGAAACATATATTATTGACCCATCCGCTTGTAAGTGGCATAAAGCCTAATGAAATTCCATATAGAACTATCATAATAACTAAAAGAGCTGGAAATACTGTGGATATTAAGTCCTTGAACTATATAGAAAGGGGGATTCTCACTACTGAAAAATTTTTAAAAAATCATGGTATTTCACATTGGAGTAAAAAGATATTAGATGATTTTTCTTTGATAGATTATGATTTAGTAAAGTATAATCTCTAATAAATTTATAGGGGTAAGAGTATAATTATAGCTGTTGTAAGACTAAAATAAGTGGGTGCTTTAATAGAAAAAATTGTTTGTATTTTAACAATGTCAGGAGGTATAAAATGGAACATATATATGATTGCATAATAATTGGAGGAGGGCCAGCAGGTCTATCGGCAGGTCTCTATGCAGCGAGATCTAAAATGGACACTTTGCTGATAGAGAGGGCAAAATATGGAGGACAGATAACTACAACGGATGAACTCGAGAATTATCCAGGTTCCATTGAGAATTGTACGGGAACGAGTTTAAGCGAGAGAATGAAAAATCAAGCTTTGAACTTTGGTGTAAAATTTGCTAAAGATGAGATATTAGATGTTGACATTGAGGGTGTAATTAAAGTTTTAAAGAGTAAAAAAGATGTCTATAGAGCTAGGACAATAATAATTGCCACAGGTGCAAATCCAAGGCTGTCAGGTTTTAAAAATGAGAAAGAATT
>NZ_JBHMIY010000016.1:0-79195 GCF_042436595.1 Clostridium sp. MT-14 | reverse complement strand
ATGCCGGTTAAATTTCCATTCAAAGATTTTTCAACTATGGATATGAAAGGCATTGCAAAAATTAATGACTAGCAGTTTTAGTATTGGAAATGAAATAATTTAATTTTCAATCTTCAAATATATGAGAATAGGAGAGTTAATATGTGTGAAAGATATATATCTAATAATGCCAAAATTGGCAATAATATAACTATTGGAAGATTTGCTGTCATAGAAGATGAGGTCATATTGGGTAACAACTGTGTAATAGGCCATAATGTGGTGATTCACAGGGGATCTAAAATAGGCGACAATGTGAGAATAGATGATAATACTGTAATAGGCAAGGAGCCAATGAGATCGGTAAACAGTATATTCAAAGATGATAAAAAATTCGAACCAGCTTTAATAAAAAGCGGGTGTCTTATAGGTGCAGGAGTTATAATTTACTGTGGATGTACTATAGGTGAAAATGTACTCGTTGCGGATCTTGCAACCATAAGAGAAAATGTAAGCATAGGAAACAAGACTATAATAGGGAGAGGAACAGCTGTGGAGAATTTCTCGAAGATTGGTTCAAACTGCAAGATTGAGACAAATGTGTATATTACGGCTTATTCTGATATTGAAGACAATGTGTTTATTGCGCCTGGAGTTGTAACTTCAAACGATAATTTTGCAGCTAGATCCAAAGAAAGATATAAGCATTTTAAAGGTGTGACTGTTAAAAAAGGTGGAAGGATAGGTGCCCAAGCAACTATACTGCCAGGTAAGATCATAAATGAAGATGGTTTTGCCGCAGCGGGAAGTGTAGTTACAAAAGATGTGGAAAAAGAAACTATAGTTGCAGGAAACCCGGCCAGGAAATTTAGAAACGTTCCTGAAGATCAGCTTCTTAAAAACCAATAATAAATTTAACAGGAGGATATCCATGAAAATATTGACAGTTGTAGGAGCAAGGCCTCAATTTATCAAGGCTGCTGCTGTTTCCAACATAATAAGAAAACATCACAGTGAGATATTGGTACATACCGGACAGCATTATGATGAAAATATGTCCAAAGTATTTTTTGAAGAACTTAACATACCTAAGCCGGATTACAATTTAGGCGTGGGATCGGGAAGTCATGGAAAGCAGACGGGAACCATGCTTATAAAACTTGAAGAAGTGTATGAAAAGGAGAAACCTGATTTTGTGCTGGTGTACGGTGATACCAATTCGACTCTTGCAGGAGCGCTGTGTGCCAGCAAATTATTGATTCCAGTGGCCCATGTGGAAGCAGGGCTCAGGAGCTTTAATATGGAGATGCCGGAGGAACAGAACAGGGTTCTTACAGATCATATTTCCAATATTTTGTTTGTACCTACAAAATCTGCAGAAAAGAATTTGAAAGATGAGGGAATAAAAAAAGGCGTCTATAATGTGGGTGATGTTATGTTTGATGCCATTTTGAATTTTAAAAAGCTCGCGAGAAGCAGGAGTGAAATTATAGAGGAACTTGACCTTGAGGGTAAAGAATACATACTAACTACTATACACAGGGCTGAAAATACAGATCATATAGATAAATTGAGCAATATAGTAGGAGCTCTTAATGAATGCGGTAAAACGGTTGTACTTCCACTTCACCCTAGAACTAGGAAATATATGCTGAATTATGGACTTGAGTTCAGTGAAAATGTAAAGGTAACAGATCCTGTGGGGTATTTGGAAATGATAAACCTGGAGATGAATTCACAAAAAATAGTTACGGACAGCGGTGGAGTCCAAAAAGAAGCTTTCTTTATGAGAAAGCCCTGCATAACTATGAGGGAGGAGACAGAATGGGTTGAAACTGTAGAAAACGGCTGGAACAAGATAGTGGGAACTGACAGAGAAAAAATATTGGATGCTGTATTGAACTTTATACCTTCAAGGGAGCAGAAGAATATATTTGGAGACGGCAGTGCCTCCTCTAAGATACTTGAAATACTTGATAAAAGATGATTTGGAAAATTAATTTTAAAGCCTTTTAAATGGGAGGTGGCAGTTATAAAAGTATTACAGATTATATCCGGGAATGATACGGGCGGTGGTGGAAGCCATGTACTTAATTTAAGTCTTTATTCAAATCCCATGTTTCACAGTATTATAGGCACCTTAGGTGGAGGGGGACTTTATGAAAAAAGTAAAAGACTTAATGTAGATACGATAAAATTCAAGAAGAGTCTTACTTATGACAGGTATATGTTAAAGTACATAGACAGAAACAAAATCGACATTGTCAATTTCCATGGTGCAAAGGCATTTTTTGCCCATTATTTTTTAAAGGATAAAATAAAAATTCCTACAGTGGCTACAGTACACAGCGACTTTAGAGATGATTTTTTAAATAATAGTGTGAAATATAAATTGTTTACTCCTCTCAGCAAAAAAGGATTGAAAAGTTTTCACAGATACATATGTGTATCGGATTATATAAAAGACATTTTAGACGAAGAAAATTTTAGAGGGAGAAAATTCAGGGTTAACAACGGTATTGATATAAATGGATTCACTGTAAGAGAAAATAGGGAAGACATAAGAAAAAAGTATAACATACCTAAAGAGGATTTTTTGTATGTAAATGTGGCCAGAATGCATCCTGTAAAAAATCAGATGTCCCTTATACAAGCCTTTGGAATTATTAGAGATAAAGTTAAAAATGTAAAGCTCATAATAGTTGGAGATGGATCAGAGGAATTGAAGCTGAGGAATTTGATTGTGGACTTAAAGCTGCAGGAGGATGTAATACTTACAGGGTATAGTGAAAATGCCTTAGATTTTATAAATGCAGGGGATGTGGGAATATTGACATCATTTAGTGAGGGAGGGGCGCCTCCACTAGTGCTGCTTGAAAGTGCTGCTGTAAAAAAACCTTTTATAGCTCCAGACGTAGGTGATATGGATAAAATTTTAGATGAAAATTCCATATTTTTAGTCGACCCCAATTCCATAGAGAGTATAAGCAGTAAAATGAAGTTGGCTTATGATAGAAGAGAATACCTAGCGAAAATGGGAGAAAATCTGTATAATATCTGTGTGAAAAAATTTTCAATAGATAATTTTTGTAGACAATATAATGATATATACAATGAAATAATTTCACAAAAATAGTTGGAGTGAATTAGATGGCAGGAAAAAAGATAATAAAAAGTTCTGTTGTAGTTATGCTTCTCATAATAGGGGGCAAAATTTTGGCAATGGTGAGAGATTCTCTCATAGCCGCAAAGTTTGGGGCAACTTATATAAGTGATATATATAATTTTTCACTGGGGCTTGTATATCTTTTAACTACTATAAGCTATGGCCTTACTACGACTTTTATACCTCTCAATTCAGAACATATTGAACACAGCAGCAGCAAAAAAAGAAATGAGTTTGTAAACAATATAATAACTTTGTCTACTTTTTTCACAGTTATAATTACGATGATGCTCATTGTATTTTCAAAGCAGATAGTGTATGTATTTGGTCATGCATTTACTGCAAATGTGGACATATACAGTCAATCCGTTGAAATAACCAGGATAATGCTGCTATCCCTTGTATTTGTAACACTTCAAAGCGTAGTTACGGGAGTATTGCAGTCACATAAAAAATTTTACGAACCTGCGGCTATGGCGTTGGTTTCCAATCTTGTATATATAGTTTACCTGGTATTTTTAACATCCAGATATGGAATAAAGGGATTTGCCGTAGCTACTGTAATAGGATTTTTTGTTCAGTTCGCTATAAACCTTCCAAGGTATAGAAAGCTTGGATATAAATATAAATTTGTAATGGATATAAAAAATAGAGATGCCCATTCCATGTTCAAGTTGATGGTACCTATAATTATAAGTACTTCAGTGGTGCAGCTTAATTTGTTTATAAACAGATCTTTTGCCAATAACATATATTTTGGTGCGGTTACGGTGCTCGATTATTCAAATAAGATAAATACCCTGGCTTATGAAGTTTTTGCCATAGGAATTGCCATGATTGTATATCCTACCCTTTCGGAATTGGCAGTAAAGAAGGATATTTTAAGGTATAAAAAAGCTCTGGTCAACGCTATAAATATAATAATGATAATTATGATACCAGCAGCAGTTGCCATAGGGATTTTAAGACATCCCCTCGTGAATTTGATTTTTAGACACGGAGCCTTTGATTTGACGGCTTCAGATTTGACTTCCAATGCACTTTTATTTTATTGTCCTGCAATGATTGCCTATGGGATAAGGGATATATTAAATAAGGCCTTTTATTCCATTAAGGATGCTAGGACGCCTATGATAAACAGCTTTGTGGGAATAATCATAAATATAATCATAAATTTTATTCTGATAAAACATATGAAAGTTTCAGGGCTTGCTTTAGCTACTACAATTTCAGCAATTATAACTACAATGCTTATGACGACAAGTTTAAACAAAAAATTAAACGGCATGAATATGAAAAAAATTTTTTATGGTCTATTGAAGATAAGTTTTTCTTCTGCAGTTATGGGTGTATGTATATATACTGTAAATTATATTTGCATGAATGAAATTTCCTCTTTTATGTGGAGCAATATTATATCTATCTTTGTATCTTTTGTGCTTGGCAGTGCAGTTTACTTTATATGCCTGCATTTTACCAGAATTGAAGAGTATGAGTACATTCTTAATGCAGTTAAAGATAAAATTCCAATATAGTAACCTATTTTTAGATAAAGAGGGTGGTGGGCATAATAAAAAAGCGTATTTTGGGTATGGATGTTATAAGGGCTGTTTCAATAATTGCGGTTATAACACTGCATGCTTCAGCAACTGTGCTCTACAGATGCATGCCTTATTCTACTACGTATAATATATCATTCATAATAAATCAGCTTTCCAGATTTTGTGTTCCGGCCTTCATAGTTATTTCAGGCATGGGACTTACTGCGAATTATAAAGAAGGTGGAAGTTATTCTGAATTCATAATGAAGAGATTTTTCAGAGTGGTACCTCAATACATAGTATGGTGCATAATTTATATACTGCTGATAACCAAAAATTTTAACATACAGGAGGACATAAACGACATAATTTATGGAAATGTATTCTATCATTTTTATTATGTACCGCTGATAATTGAATTTTATATCATATTTCCATTTATATATAGATTTATGGGTAAAAGATGGTGGGTATTTTTTAGCTTTATCATTACAGTCCTTTTACTTGCATATACATATTATTTTAAAAGTGTTTCTCCGGAGGAATGGTTCTGGAATAAAAAAAATCTATTATACTGGCTTTTTTATTTTTCAATGGGAGGTTATATAGGTAAAAATATTGATAGGATTTCCGAAAAATTGAATAGCCACAGACTTTTTGTATCTGTGTTGTTTTTAATTTCGGCTTTTATAGTTATATACGGCTTTATATCTGGCAATCAATTTGTTAAAAATGTAGACTATGTAACCACTTTTCAGAGACCGGCAGTACTTGTTTATTCTACATTCTTCATATTTTTTATATTTAGTTTTAACTTTAGCAGGGGATTTATTATGAATATCATAAGATATATATCGGATATTTCTTATGATATATATCTGGTTCAGTCTGGTATACTGTATCTTTATACTCAATATTATATGAGTAGGTATATTCATGCAGATAATTTGAGCTTTGAAATAAACGCCTTTTTAATAACTATTTTTGGTTCTATTGTTATAAGTAAAGTAAAAAAAGTTTTATAGTGAAAACATCTATGATATAATAAGTAAAAATATAGGAGAGTAGGTGAACTTGCTAAGTTATGCAGGCGGATGAAATAGAAATAAATGTTGAAGAGGATATAAAAAGCAAAAGGGTACAGTTTTTTTTTAAGAGAGCATTTGATCTTGTATTTTCTGCTGTAGGATTGATATTATTGAGTATAGTTTTTATTTTAATTGCAATTTGGATTAAGATGGATTCTAAGGGGCCTGCTATTTTTAAACAGATTAGAGTGGGTAAGAATGGAGAAAATTTTACAATATATAAATTTAGAACAATGGTGGTAGATGCGGAAAAAAAACATGAGCTGAACATTGATCCAAATAATTTAGAGAATTTTGTGTTTCAAAGTAGAAGCGACAGCAGAGTGACTAAGTCCGGCGCTTTCTTGAGGAAAACAAGTCTGGACGAAATACCTCAACTTTTCAACGTGTTATTGGGGAATATGAGTCTGGTAGGACCAAGACCTGAAATACCTGATGTGGTTAAACTGTATCCTAAGGCTTATAGACAAAGACTTTTGGTTACCCCTGGAATAACAGGTCTTGCCCAGGTAAGTGGAAGAGGGGAAATAGAGCTTGGCAAAACTGTTTATTATGATTTGACATATATAAAAAAATTTTCCCTCTTAATGGATGTAAAGATCTTATTTAAAACAATCTTTTCCGTATTTAAAAGTGAAGGGGCATTTTAAATGTTTACTAGGTTGTTAAAATACAATGTATTCAATGGAAGTAAATCAGATCTTATGAATTATATAGATAAATTTTCAAAAGTTAATATAGTATCAGGTAATCCAGAGGTATTGTACAATGGACTTAAGGACGATGCACTGTTAAAAAATTTTACGAATGCCAATACTGTAATAATCCCAGATGGAATTGGCACTCTTTTAGCTTCTAAAATTGTTGGCGTGCCTATAAGGCAAAGGATAACCGGTATTGAAGTCATGGAGAATATAATAAAAAAATGTGAGGAGGAGGGGAAAGCTATATATTTACTTGGGGCAAAGCAGAATGTCCTGGATGTGTGTGTGACAAATTTAAAGAAAAGATATCCTCCTTTAAATATATCCGGCAGTCATAATGGTTATTTTGATCTAGATGATTGTGAAAGTATACTTACTGATATAAAATCCAGTGCTCCCTATGCTCTATTTGTAGCAATGGGTACTCCAAAACAGGATATCTTTATATCACAAAATATGAATGAGCTGCCCTGCAGTATATATATGGGTGTAGGAGGAAGTTTTGATGTATTTGCAGGAAAAGTAAAAAGGGCTCCAAAGTGGATGATAGCTTTAGGACTTGAATGGCTTTATAGAGTCATCAAGGAACCTTCTAGAATAAAGAGGCTGATATCTATACCAAAATTTTTATTAAAAGTGATAGCTTTTAATAAAAAAAAATCTAAGTTTGATTAATATTTTTAATCAGGCTTAGACTGTAATAATTATTTAATTTTGTTTTCCAGTATATCCTTGAAATTGATACTTTCTAGTTCTTTGATCAATCTGTTTTGTACTCTTAAAAGTGAGTTATGTATATAGCAGTGTCCATTTCTATTTGCAGTACAATGTCCGGGATCATATAAACATCTGTTTAAATAAATAGGTCCGTCAATAGCTTTGATTATACTCATAAGAGTTATCTCCTCGGGCATAAGATTTAATGCATAGCCTCCATTAACCCCTCTATAGGATTTAATTATACCTGAGTGAGTTAACTTCCTTAAAAGTTTAAGAAGAAATCTAAGTGGTACATTTTCATTTTTAGCTATGGATTTAGCTTCAATTCTCTTGCCATAACCCAATTTTGACAAATAAAGTACAACTCTAAGGCCATAATCTGATTCCTGTGTAATCCTCATATGCAATATCTCCCCAAAAATATTTATTTTTAAATAATTAATAAATTAGGTACAATTAAAAATATAATATACAATTTAATTATACCTAATTTATATTATAATATAAAGAAAATATATATAAAATACGAATATTTATGGCAATTTATCTAAGCTTTCAAAGGTATAACCTTGATTTTTCCAATCTTTTATTACAGAGTCCAATATTTCAGAATTTGTTTTCGAAACTGCATGAAGCAATACAATTGCTCCATTGTGAGTCCTGCGGCTTATCATTTTTTGAGACTCTATAGGAGAAGGCTGCCTTTTAACATTCCAATCGTTATAGGCAAAACTCCAGAAAATAGTTTTATAACCTAATTTTTTAGTATAAAATAGAGAAAGCTCACTGTATTTTCCCATAGGGGGTCTAAAAAAATGCGGCATTTCCTTGCCTGTGACTTCTCTATAGGCATCTTCTGTTACTAAAAATTCATTCTCAAATTTTATAGGATCTTTTGCAGTCTCCGCCATTGAAGGGTGCTTTGTGGAATGGTTGCATACTAGGTGTCCTTCTTTTACCATTCTGTTTATCAAATCTGCATTGCCTTTTATATAGGGTGTTGTAACAAAAAAAGCAACAGGAACATTATTTGATTTTAGTATATCCAGTATTTTTGAAGTATAGCCGTTTTCATATCCTTCATCAAAGGTTAAATAGAGTACTTTTTTAGAGGTATTGCCTAAATAGTATGCAGAGTATTTATTTGTAAGTTTTAGAATGTCTTCAGGTATCTCTGAAGGAGTGCCTTTGTTGTTGGGTTTAAAAAACCAGTTTTTTTCACTTCTGTCCAATTTAGATACATCTAAATTCTGAAGCCTGCTGGCGGACTTTTGAGTACTATTTTCTTTAGGATTGGCTTTTGTTTGAAAGGCCCAAGATTTGTTATATATTAAAGGCGCCTCTTTTTTATAAAAAGCCATAACAGTATAGGAATACAAAAAAATTATGCACATTAAAAAGATGGATATTAATTTTTTGAACATAGTTGTATCATCACCTACCTTATAATATATAATTTATGGTATACTTAATCTGATAATTTATACTTGGGCTTTAGAGGCAGTATTAGTAAATTGTTCAATAAAAATATAAACCTCTTTAAGTAAGTGTATAGTAAAATTGGAGATAACGGCGTGGATGATTTTATTAAAAATATTGAAGAAATTTATAAACTTATAAATACAAAATTAGATAGTAAAATTAAATTTAGATCTATAGAAAATTGTAAAAAAAAATTTAATATCGAAAGAGATAAATATTTTGCTGAGTATTACTATAATCAGGAAATAGTAAGTAAAGCAAAAGATGTAATATATACACCTTATGAAATATCAAGATATATGCTTGAAAATTTAATAAATCCCATGGATGTAATTGAAAATCCATTTATAAAAATAATAGATCCTTCTTGTGGATGCGGGAACTTGATATGTCCATGTTTTTACTATTTAAAAAGCATATTTGAAAATAATATAAAAGCCATAGATAATCACAATAATATTGATTTACAAATTAAGGATATAAACAAGCATATAGTGTGCAATAATTTATTCGGTTTTGATATAGATGAAACCGCAATAAAAATTTTAAAAATAGATCTATTCAGTATTAGCGGAGGATTCAATTCAGAAAATTTTGAAGTAAAGGATTTTTTAATAGGGAATATAGACGAAAAATTTGATATATTTATAGGTAATCCGCCCTATATAGGACATAAACGTGTAGATAGAGATTACTATAAGGATTTAAAAAAAATATATGGAAATATATACAGAGATAAAAGTGATATATCCTATTGCTTTTTAAAAAAGTCTCTGGATTGTTTGAAAAAAGTAGGAAAGCTTGGATTTATTACTTCTAGATATTTTTGTGAATCCTGCAGCGGTGAGGAACTTAGAAAATTTTTAATTGAAAATGCCTCTATATATAAAATTGTAGATTTTTATGGAATACGTCCCTTTAAGAATGTGGGGATTGACCCTATAATAATGTTTTTGATAAAAGAGAAGAATTCACATAATAATATAGAAGTTATAAAACCTAAAAAAGGTATTGAGCTGAGAAAAAATAGATCTTACGGCTCCATATTTTTGAAAAAATATGGAGAATATAGGAGCTTCTTTATAGATCAGGATTCTCTGGAAAATAAAGGTTGGATATTTATTGATAAAATTGAGAGAAGAATAGTTGATAAAATAAAAAAAAGAAGTAAATATACTTTAAAGGATATTTGTGAAAGCCACCAGGGAGTAATAACGGGTTGTGATAAGGCGTTTATAATAGACGAATGTATTTTGAAGGAAAAAAATATTGAAGGTAAATTAATCAGACCCTGGATAAAAAGCAGCTATATACATAGAAATAAAATAATGTATAAAGGAAAGTTTATTATATATTCTAATTTTATAAAAAATGAGAAAGATTATCCAAATTCCATAAATTATATAAAGACCTGTAAGGAGAAGCTTTTACATAGAAGAGAGTGTAAAAAGGGTATTAGAAAATGGTATGAGCTTCAATGGGGAAGAAAACCTGAGATATTTGAAGGCAAGAAAATTGTATTTCCATACAAATCTAAAAACAATAGGTTTGCTTTAGATGAAGGAAGTTATTTTAGTGCAGACGTATATTCACTGGTGTTAAAGAAAAATGTAAACTTTACGTATGATAATCTGCTTAAAATTTTAAACAGCCCTTTATATGAATTTTACTTTAAAACCTTTGGCAAAAAATTAGGAGAGAATTTGTATGAATACTATCCAAATAATTTGATGAAACTGAGTATTCCCGTTATTGATTTTTGTGAAAAATATGATGCAGAAAGCTATTTATACAAATTTTTTGGATTGACAGAAGGTGAAATTAAAATTGTAAAAAGGAATTATTGTATTGATGAATAGCTGTAATAGAGATTTTTATGAGGTTATTGAAAATTTTATTGTCACGATATAAAATTATTATTATAATGATGTTTGCTGTAGGAAAAAATTATATTTTAAGATGGCTGGGGGGTATATTTATGGATTTATGGTTAAGAGAAAGTCAAATCTCAGATGCTGTTATGACGTATAAGATAAAACAAACTTTGATTAGAAAGAAAACTAAATATCAGGATTTAGCTATAGTGGATACATATTGTTTTGGAAAAATGCTTGTTTTAGATGGAATAGTGCAAACCACTGTTAAAGATGAATACGTGTATCATGAAATGATAACCCATGTACCTCTATTTACCCATCCGAATCCCCAAAAAGTGCTTGTAGTTGGGGGAGGAGATGGTGGCGCCGTAAAGGAGATTTTAAAGCACCCTACGGTGGAAAGAGTTGTTCTCTGTGAAATTGATCAGGAGGTCATTGAACAGTGTAGAAAATACCTTCCTGAAATAAGCTTTGCATTAGATGATCCAAGATGTGAAATTTTTATTGGGGACGGGATAAAGTATGTACATGAACATAAGAACAGTTTTGATGTTATTATAGTGGATTCCACAGATCCTTTTGGTGCTGCAGAAGGCCTTTTTGGTAGAAGTTTTTATAAGGAAATAGATGAGTGCTTGACAGAAAATGGTATATTTGTGGCTCAGACGGAAACACCTTTTTATTTGCCTGAGGTGGTAAAAGGCATTTACAATGATGCAAAAGCTGTTTTCCCAATAACAAAATTGTTTATGGCAGGTATACCGACTTATCCAAGTGGATTTTGGAGTTTTACATTGGGTTCTAAAAAATATGATCCACAAAAAGTAGATTTATCTTCATCGGTGAATATAAATACGAAGTACTATACAAAAGAATTGCATAAAGCCTGTTTTGTGCTCCCAAAATTTATAGAGAATTTAACAAAATAAAAATACATTTGTTTTAATTTTTAAACTGGTAAAAAGCATATACAGTAGAGTAATATACTTGCTGTATATGTTTTTTTTACCTATATTTTTCTATAGGGGCGCTGAAAAATGACATATATTTGATAATAATTTATATATATGTTTAAAAATATAATATATGGTAAAAATGAATAATAAAATGACTAACGAAAAAAAAAGGAAGATTATTACACTTATAGAATAATAATTAAGGTAAACATTTTATTCTATAGATTACAAGGGTATTACGTAAAAAATAACAGAAGGGGGGTAAAAATGTCTGGCTCGGACTATGCATATTTGCATATGCTAAAGTTTAGTGTACTAAACTTTAGTCATATAACATTAAGGCTATTATATGTTATATGGTAAATTAAAGTTAAAATTATGTTTTAACGCTAAAATTATGTTAGAAGTTTTATAGTGTAATTTTAGTAGAGCTTTGGATAATTCATGAATTTAGAATTTCAAATTAAAATCGATAAACTCATAGTGAGTATAAAAGGAGAATTAGATCATCATAGTGCAGAGGAAGTTAGAATTAAAATTGATGATAGATTGGACAGGGATGGATTGAACAAACTTATAATGGATTTTTCAGGAGTAAGTTTTATGGACAGTTCTGGAATAGGGGTGGTTATTGGAAGGTATAAAAAACTAAATTTAAAGAACGGTTCCATGTGTATTGCAGGAGCAACTGATTTGGTAAAGAGAGTATTTGAACTTTCAGGATTGTTTAAAATTATAAAGCTTTATGATAATGTTGAGGAAGCAATTGAGAATATTTAATGGGGGGATAAATATTATGTACGATAACAGTATGAAAATAGAGTTTATTAGTAAATCACAAAATGAAAGTTTTGCCAGAGTAGCAGTAGCAGCGTTTGTGTCTCAGTTAGATCCTACTATAGAAGAATTAACGGATGTTAAAACTGCAGTTTCGGAGGCTGTTACGAACTCTATTATTCATGGTTATGAAAATAAGGAAGGAATAGTTAAAATTGAGGCTTTTATTAAAAACAGAGAACTTACTTTAACTGTGGAAGATACGGGAGTGGGAATAGAGGACATAGATTTAGCGAGACAGCCGCTTTATACATCTAGACCTGATCTTGAAAGATCAGGAATGGGATTTACTGTAATGGAGACTTTTATGGATTCGCTTAAAGTGGAATCTAAAAAAAATAAAGGGACAAGATTGATAATGAAAAAAGTTTTTAATTCATTAAGTTAGGTGAATGATATGGATGAAGAAGCAGTAAAAAAATTAAAGTGTAGTTATGAAGATAACTTGGACTTAATTAAATATGCAAAGCAAGGGGATAAAGATGCCTTAAATAAATTGGTAAAATTGAATTTGCCATTGGTATCAACTATAAGCAAAAAATTTTTAAATAGAGGATACGAGTATGAGGATATATTTCAAATAGGATGTATGGGACTCATGAAGGCAATAAATAACTTTGATCCAGGTTACAATGTAAAGTTTTCTACATATGCTGTACCAATGATATTAGGAGAAATAAAGAGATTTTTAAGAGACGATGGAATGATAAAAGTGAGTAGAAGTGTAAAAAATACAGCTAAAAAACTTCATTATGATAGAGAGGCATTGACAAAAAAGTTGAATAGAGAACCTACTGTGGAAGAGCTGGCTGAATACTCTGGTGTTGAAGTTGAAGATCTGATATTTGCTACGGAGTCTGTTACCAGTTTGCAGTATCTCTATGATACTATACACCAGGATGATGGCTCCCCGGTTCTCTTAATAGATAAAATAAGTAATAATCCAAATGAAGACGTAGAAATGATAGATAGAATTGCACTTAAAGAGGCACTTAAAGATTTAGATGTAAAATCACGACAGATTATAATGCTTAGATATTTTAAAGATAAAACTCAGGTTCAGGTAGCTAAAATGTTGGGTATAAATCAGGTACAGGTTTCTAGAATAGAAAAGAAAGTGTTAAAGAACATGAGAAAAATATTAGGTGGATAGCTGAAAATAAATATCAAAGTACAAAGTTTAAATCTTCATTAATTGTACATTGCGAATTGTCTAAACTTGTACTTTGATATTTTATTCTAATTATTTGTATCTGGTGTTTTAGGAGGTATATCTCCAGGATTTTTAACATTTTCACCATCGTTTGTATCATCTTCTGAACTGCCGTCAGAATTATTCTGACCCCTGTTTAAATTGGTGTCATCTTTTTTTGTATTTCCAGTATTGGTGTCATCTGTGGACTTATTGTTATTTGTCTTATCTTTGTGTTTTGTAAAATAGTCAAAAATGTTCCAGGAGCGATGCATGTCGCATTTTTCAGTTGGAACTGTACCTGATATAAAAAATTCAGTATAGACTTTACTTCCTTCAGGATCTGTATAACAGGCTGAAACAGGTAACTTCCCTGATTCGGAACAAATTGACTGGGCCACTACTCCGGAAGGCATTTTAATATCTTTTACAGGTAAATTCTTATGAAGAGGAGACATTATATTTGCCCAGAGTTTTGCCGCAGAGTTGCTGTTGAGGGAACTGTCCAAAACTGTGTTGTCATCATTTCCAATCCAAACTGCAGCGGAATAGTAAGGCGTTAGCCCACAGAACCACAGGTTTTTGCTGTCGCTGGAAGTTCCAGTTTTACCTCTTACAGGCATATTTCCTATATTTGCACTAGGAGCAGTACCTTCAGCACTGACCGGACCTTTGAGCATATCATACATTATATATGCTGCCTGGGGAGAAAGAACTTTTTTTGTCTTGGTTTTATTCTCCAGTAGAATTTTTCCATTTCTATCCTCAACTTTAGTGTAGAGTTTTGGTGAAGTATATGTGCCTGAATTTCCAAACACCCCGTAAGCGGCAGACATTATCAATGTATTTACACCATGATGGAGTTCTCCGAGGGACAGTGCAGCTATACTACTTCTATCATCATTGTCTAGAGTAATTCCAAATTTTTCTGCATAATCGGCAGCGGTATTTAATCCCAATTTGTCTTCAAGTTTTACTGCAACTAGATTTATAGAATGAGTTATAGCTGTCCTCAAGGTCATATTTCCACCTATGTAGGTATCATCTTTAGGCTGATAGGGTTCTCCGTTGGTGGTATATTTGTAAGAAACTTCATCTGATAATGGAGAATCTTCAAAAATACTGGCTGCTGTAAATTTTTTAGAGTCTATGGCAGGACCGTATACAGTTAATGGTTTTATACTGGAACCAGAAGGTCTCAAATAATTTTCCGATGCAGCTCGGTTAAAGGATCTTGCAGGCTGTGTGCCCCTTCCACCTACCAATGCTTTGACTTCTCCAGAATGATAGTCCATGACTACAGCAGAAGCCTGAGGCTGTACAATTCCGTTTTTATCCAATGATGAAGCTTGTAAAACACTGCTGTTATCCAAAGTATTTTGAGTTTCTTGCTGTAAATTTTTATTCATTGTAGTATGTATTTTTAAACCATCGTACATAAGTAAATTTTCTATTTCGTCATCACTATAATGGTATTGTGCTTTTAAGTCTTTTTTTACCGAATTGATTACCGATACTGTAAACCATTCATTATTGTAACCATTGCTTACAGTAGGCTGTGGATTAATATTCAATTTACCTGTAGAAATGTCATTTATTGCTGAAGTATATTGAGGTTGAGATATATATCCATTTTCATACATTTTTTTTATTACGGTGGCAGTTCTATTTAAATATATAGATGGATTTTTTCGTGAGGCTGGAGAATAAGGATAATATACGGATGGACTTTGAGGCATACCTGCAATAAAAGCGCATTGAATTAAATTCAAATCTTTTGCAGGCTTTCCAAAATACTGTTTGGAAGCAGCTTCAACACCTAAGGCTCTTCCGCCTAAAAAAATTGTATTCATATATGCTTCTAGTATTTGATCTTTACTTAATTTTTGTTCAAGCTGCAGAGAAAGATATATCTCCTGTAATTTTCGTTTGTAAGATACTTCTGGTGACAAAAATATGCTTCTCACCAGCTGCTGTGTTATTGTAGATGCACCTTGAATATTTGATTCTTTTATAAATTTGCTTTTAATATCTATGAATATTACCCCGATAAGTCTTTTTAAATCTATGCCCTTATGGGTATAAAACCGTTCATCTTCTATGCTGACGAAAGCATTTTTCAAATTTTGGGGCATACTGCTAAATGGAATTACTGTTCTCTGTTGAGGAGTGACCACTGCATCCATTAGCTCATCCTTATCATCATATAGAACAGAAGGTTCGCTTAAATTTAATATTTGATTTACATCTAATTTAGGGGAGTTTTTTATAATTGCAAGGGATATACCCATTAAGACTATAAATGCTATTATTAACAGACCAGATAAAATGATAGCTACTTTTTTAAAAGTCTTGGTTTGGGTTTTTTTATGTCTTTTAACCATAATTGTCCTCCTTGTTTTAACCTTTACATTTAAATTATTATAACATAAATTAAAGTGTTAATGAAACATATAAATTTTTAGGTAAATAAAGAATCATTTATTGTCATATATTATGGTATATGATTATAAGGGTGTGATGGATATAAGAAGATTTCATGTTACTGATAATAGAGTGAAAATCCTATTTATAATAGGGTGTACATTGATGATTTTAGGACTGTTTATTTATTTTGTGAATGCAGAAATAAGTCCAGCAATTGTGAAAGCTACTGATGTGCAAGCTAGAACTATAATTACTGAAACCATAAATTCGGTAATTATAGAAGAGTATTCAAAACAATTTGATTACAAAAATATTATAGATGTAGAAAAAGATAATCAGGGGAATATAAATATGATAAGGACAGATACGTTAAAGATGAATAAAATAGCTTGTGATGTGGCTATTAAGTGTCAGCAAAGACTAAAGAAGATAGGAAAAGTTGGATTAAAAGTTCCTTTGGGATATATAATGAAAAATAATTTACTGGTATTTTTAGGGCCTAATATAACTGTCAAAATGCAGCCTGTAGGGTATATAGAAACCAAATATATATCTAGTTTTGAAAGTGTGGGCATAAACCAATCAAGACATAAAATATATGTTGAAGTAAACACGAATATGAAAATTATAATTCCCCTTGGAACTGAAGATATAAAAGTAAAAAATGAAGTACCCATATCGGATACTATTGTATTAGGTAAGGTCCCGGAAACTGCTATAAATTTAGGAATTGATAAATCAGGGTTTAAAATTTCAAATTAATTGTAAAAGATTAATAGGGGAAATAACAGAAGATTTCCCCTAAAATCATCTATGAATATAATTAGTCCCAGTTAAATATGTAAGGTATATTTCTATAATAATCTCCATAATTAAGACCATAGCCTGCTACAAATACATCAGGAATTTTAAAACAGTAAAAATCCGGTTCCAGGGAAATTTTTCGTCTTTCAGGTTTATCCAATAACACACAGGATTTTATGCTGGAAGCACCTCGCGATTTTATATAATTTATAACAAAATCCATAGTTATACCTGTATCTATTATGTCATCTACAATCAATACATCATATCCGTGAATATCATCCAATATATCATTTAATATATTTACTTTTCCCGATGACGTTTCGGAATTTTTATAACTTGAAGTTGTCATAAAACCTATTTTTAGTGGAAGATCTATTTCCCTCACTAAATCTGATGTAAATATAAAACTTCCTCTTAAAAGAGATAATACATATAAATTTTTATTTTTGTATTCTTGATTTAACAATTTCCCCAATTCTTTTATTTTTTTTGCAATTTCTTCTTTAGTTATCAGTATATTTTTTGATTTATTTTCCATTACAAACCTCCAATGATATATTATAAAACATGGTCTCAAATTTACATTATTAATATTAACAACATTTTTACGAATTTTCAATACTAGGTACTCTTTAATAATTAATTTTTAACTGTGCTCAAGAATTGCTTGATTGGGGAGAAGTTTATACAACTGCATCAGTATAGAAAAAAAGTATATGATAAAGCTAAAAAATTTATAATTAAATGATAGCATGTATTATAGAATAGTACATATTGACTTAAAAAATTGACTGTGCCATAATTATAGTATAATTTATATTACGTAGGAGGAATTACGATGGATAAATATGTTTGTACTGCTTGTGGTTATGTTTATGATCCTAAAGTAGGGGATCCTGATTCTGGAATTAAGCCAGGAACTGCTTTTAAAGATTTACCTGAAGATTGGGTATGTCCACTTTGTGGTGTGCCAAAAAGCGATTTTGAAAAAGAAAAATAATTGGTATGTTGAGATAATAATGCTAAGTAATGTAAAAAAGGTATCTGAAGATATAGTACTCTTAAAGTGTTATATCTTCAGATACTTTTTGTTATTATAAATATTTATTTATGCAGCTAAAATTTAATAGAGTATTATATAAATTAAATATGTTCTTGAATTTTTGTAAAAAAAATAGTATATAATTGTATAATATATAATATAATTTTATACTCAAAATTTAAAAGGGGGCCGACAGGAAAATGGAAAAAACTATTTTACAGTATCAGAAAGCTTTTAATATTACTATTGAAAGACTTAGGACTAACGATTCTATTCTTGCAGTTATGGTTTTTGGAAGTATGATTACAGGGGATTTATGGGATGAGTCTGACATTGATTTACTTATAGTATGCGAAAATGACATGGATGATGTAAAAAACTTGTATACAGAGGAGGTAGGTGTGCCTATTCATGTCAAGTTTATGAGCAAGAACAATTTTTTACAATTGCCTGAACAGGATTTAAAAGGTGGATTCATTCACAGGATAATATCTTCTTCTAGATTGATATTTTCTAAAGACATGGATATAACGTCCAAATATGATGTGGGAAGATATTACCCCGATTTGGATAGAGAAAGGTGGAATATGTTTTATCTTGGAGAATTATTTAAAAGTATGAGTATATGTAAAAAATACCTTCAGAATAATGGAATACATACTTCTTATATTGCTGCAGTACGGTCAATAGAAGAATTTTCCAAATTATATATAAACTCATCAGGCCATATGATAAGTAAGGATGCTATGACTATGACTATGAATTTAAATAATGACTTTAAAGTCTGTGTGGATAATTTGTTTTTTAATGACATTAGAGAAGTGGAGAAGTCTATAGAAGATACTATGAATTATTTAAAGAAAAATGTAGATAAAAATATTCGAAATGTTGCGAAGATACTTTTGAATTATATGAGAGAAAAAGACTGTTTTTTGAGTTCGGAAGATATAAAAAACGACGAGTTATTTTGTAATTATAATATAAATATGGAAGAGATCCTAAATGAGTTGTGGAAGAGAAATCTAATTAAAAAAGAATCCAGAGATTATAGAACTAAAGATGGAACGTGTTTATTTAAAGAAAATGTATATTTTATTTAGTGGTTTTTCCATATAATGAAATGGGATTTAGTACCAAAAATTTATTTTAATTTTTAGTACTAAATCTTTTATTTTTATGTTATTGTGATGATGTAGGATAATATCTATAGGATGTTTTAATATATTTTAATTTAAAGAAGGGAAATGAAGTTTCTATTGAATAAATATTTGATGGATTTAAGAAAAGGGAAAGTTAAGTATTTAATGATAGAGGAACATATAAAAAATTTAATAGACAAAAATAAAATAAAGGATGGTGAGAAACTGCCGGCTATAAGAGAACTAGCGCGAATATTAAAAGTAAATAATATTACCATAGTAAATGCCTATAAGGAGCTGCAAAGTAAAGGATATGCCGTCTTAAAAATGGGAAGTGGAACTTATGCCAAGAAGAGGGATATAAATAGGAACCTTAATAGAGAGTATTCTAGGGCATTGAAGAGAATATTCAGCAATGAAATAGGAGACTATATAGATTTTACAGGAGAGACATCCAGCGGCGAATTTTTTCAAATAGATCTCTTTAAAAATGTTTTAAATGAGGTATTGGACAGGGATGGGTCCAGGGCTTTAATTTATCAGGAACCGTTGGGATATGAGGGATTGAGAAAAAGTATAAGTGATGTGTTTTGGAAGGATAGTGTAAATCCAGAAGATATACTTATAGTTTCTGGAGCTCAACAGGGAATAGATGTAGTTTCAAAAGCTATCCTAAATACAGATGATAGTGTAATAGTTGAAAAGCCAACTTACAGCGGAGCACTATCCGTATTTAAGTCCAGAAGATCAGAGATAATTGAAATACCAGTAGAGAAGAATGGTGTAAATGTGGATAAGCTTGAAAAAATACTTCAAAAAAATAATATAAAATGTTTTTATACTATGAGCTATTTTCAAAATCCATCTGGTATAAGCTATGATGATGACAAAAAAAAACAAATATTGAGGTTGGCAGAGATATATAATTTTTATATAATAGAAGATGATTATCTTTCAGAATTAATTTACGATAGTAATATAAAATATAATAGTTTTAAAAGTTTGGATCATAATGATAGAGTCATTTATATAAAAAGTTTTTCAAAGATATTTTTGCCTGGCATAAGAATTGGATATTTAATACCTCCTGAAAAATTTAGAGAGAACATTCAAAATTCTAAAATTAACACGGATATAGCTACCTCCAGCCTTATGCAGAGGGCATTGGATTTATACATTAGGAAAGGTATGTGGAAGGATTATATAAATATGTTAAATATAAAATACAAGGATATGTATATATATATGGGAAAATGTATAGTTAAATACCTAAATGATAAGGTAGACTTTACAAAGCCAGGAGGGGGACTGCACTTTTATCTAAAAATTAAAGATAGTATTGAAATAGATTCCATAAGTCTTTTTAAAGAGGCAAAACGTAGGGGAGTGTTAATTACTCCGGGTTCATTATATTATAAGAATCCTTCGGAAGGTAAGAAATATTTTAAAATTGGATTTTCACATGTTAGCAAAGAAAATATAAAAAGAGGAATTCAAATATTAAATAGTCTTATGACTATATAGTTTATTATATATTTTTAAGAAATAATTTATGAGGGATGTTTTGAAAGGCGGGGTAATATGGGATATTTTACAGTAAAAAATCAAGCTGGTTCGAGATTTGAGGAAAAAAAGTCCATATTTATAGGGAGCGTAAAGAGAGTATATACTGAAGGTGATGCTAGAAGATTCATAAATAGGGTGAAAGAACAAAATCCTAAAGCATCACATAATGTGTATGCATATGTAATTGGAGAAAAAATGAATATTCAAAGATACAGTGATGATAGAGAACCTCAAGGAACTGCAGGAATACCTATCCTGGAAGTGATTAAAAAAAAGAAGCTGACAGATATTGTCACAGTGGTAACAAGATATTTTGGGGGAATACTTCTAGGTAAAGGCGGGCTGGCAAAAGCTTATTCTAAATCTGCTGTATTATCTATTGACAGTGCAAAGATAGTGGAAAGAGTAAAAGGTTCACCTATAGATATATCTATAAATTACGAGGATTTGGGGAAATTGCAGCATTTTTTTGAACAAAAGTCTATTCCTATAGAGAATATTGAATATGCTGACAAAGTTCAATTGTCAATAAATTGTATTCTAGAAAATGTTGATTTGCTGATAAATGAGATAATAGATGTAACCAATGGAAAATGTGAACTTATAGTTGGAGATGAAGAATTTTATTTTAAAGTTGATAATAACCTGATTAAAGAATAATGCGTTTATATTTGTAGTGATCTGCTTTTATATGATATAATACAATTTGCATGATCAATATTAAATAGTTATAAACTGTAAGTTAGGAGGAAATTTATATGTCAGGACATTCAAAATGGCATAATATACAGGCAAAAAAGGGTAAGGCAGATGCGAAAAAAGGTAAGATATTTACTAAGATAGGAAAGGAATTGGCTATTGCGGCTAAAACCGGTGGTTCAAGTCCAGATAGCAATGCAAAATTAAGAGATGTCATAGCAAAAGCTAAGGCAAATAATATGCCCCAGGATACAGTAAACAGGGCAATCAAAAAAGGCGCCGGAGAAATGGAAGGGGTAAGCTATGAGGAAATAGTTTATGAAGGATATGGACCTGGAGGGGTTGCTGTGATAGTAAAAGCATTAACTGACAATAAAAATAGAACGGCAAGCAGTGTAAGGGCTGCATTTTCAAGACACGGTGGAAATCTAGGAGCTAATGGATGTGTGTCCTGGATGTTTCAAACTAAAGGTCAGATTATTATAGAGAAAAAAGATGACATTGATGAAGATGATGTCATGATGAAAGCCCTGGATGCCGGTGCAGAGGATTTTGATGCCCAGGAGGAAGTTTTTGAAATAATTACTTCTGTAGAGGAGTTTGGGAAAGTCAGAGAAAATCTTGAGGGAAATGGACTTGATTTTTTGTCAGCAGAAATTACTATGATACCGGATAATACTATCTCTGTTGATATGGAAACTGCTGAAAAAGTTCAGAGATTAATAGATAAACTTGAAGACGATGATGATGTTCAGGATGTTTATCACAATGCTGATTTTCCTGAAGAATTTGAAGGGTAAAGGACCATATGAACCATCTTTGATATGGATATATATATAATATTCATATCAAAAGTGGTTTTTATTGTTAAATAATACGTTTTGCCTTATTCAGGCGCACAGCAGTGCTTATGTCCCATTTTGAGAAGTTGGGAGTAGCCAGCAATGGTAGCGTTCGGATAAAAACTAGGGGGATTATCCCCCAGTTTGAAAGCATTGTATTATTATAATCCGCATTTTTGCAATGCTTGTTTTAAGTCTTCAATGATGTCTTCCGCACTTTCAAGTCCTACACTGAATCTTATGTATCCATCTCTGAAATTTTCTGGATAGAAATTGATCCTTTCATCACTTGCTCCAGTGTATACAATCAGGCTCTCGTCATGTCCCAGGGAAACTGCCGGAACGATGAGCTCAAGTGAATTTATAAATTTATTATGGGTTTCCGCATCTGCTTTAAGTGCAAAAGCTATAATTCCTGAGTAGAGCTTCATCTGTTTTTTGGCAATTTCATGCTGCGGATGGCTTTCAAGACCCGGATATGCCACGAACTTCACTGAAGGATTTGATTCCAGATATTGGGCGACTTTGAGAGCGGTATGGCTGTGTTGCTCCATACGCAGGGGAAGTGTCACAACACCTCTCATTATAAGCCATGCATTAAAAGGACTTATAGTTCCCCCCAGATTCACCATAGCCTGGGCTTTAATTTTGTCTGTGAGATCTTTTTTGCCCAGCACTGCTCCACCCATGGCATCACCATGTCCATTTATATATTTGGTCAAGCTGTGTATAACAAGATCTGCTCCCAGTTCAAGAGGGCGCTGCAGGTATGGAGAGGCAAATGTACTGTCAACACTAAGTAGAGCTCCTGCGGATTTCGCAATTTTTGCAATTTCTTCAATGTCGCTTATTCTCGTGGTGGGGTTTCCTGGAGTTTCAACATGAATGAGCCTGGTATTGGGGTGTATGGCCTTTTTTATTTCTTCTAGGTTGGAGGTATCTACAAGGGATGTCTCTATATTGTATTTTTCAGGGAGATATTCGTTTAACAGTCTGTAAACTGCTATGTATGATACATTTGAACAGATCACATGTGAATTTTTGTCAAGAAAAGTAAAAAACACACCTGCCAGTGCAGCGACACCACTTGCAAGGACCACGCAGTCTTCTGCACCTTCCAGTGCGGCAAGTCTTTGCTGAAGATAAAGTTGATTTGCAGAGGTGTTTCTGGTATATAATATCTGATTTGGATCACTCCAGTTGATTGAAGATGCATCTTCGGGAAGCCTGTAACAGTTTGCCATGGTTATTGGGCGCCTTATGGCCCTGGTTTCTTTATCAATACCATTTCCCACGTGAATGCATTTTGTTATAAAGCTGGTTTCTTTGCTCATAAATTTTCCTCCTTATTAATTGTGTATAGTATAAAATAAAAAAGCTGTTTTTCATAAGAAAAACAGCTTTAAAGTTACAACTTGAAAATTTTTCTTATCTTTCAGAATAATCTGTTGGAATTAACACCATACATTAAATAGAATGTTGGTTGTCGGGCATCATAGGGCCAAGTCCCTCCACCGCTCTTGATAAGATTTATTTATTAATTTTTTTAATAGTATACCTAAATAGGAATTTTGTCAAATATTTTTGTTGATGGAGTTAGGAACTTTTACTTTTCTATTTTAAATATGTACTATGTGTCATGAGATTTTCTCACCTATAATTTAGAATATAACAATTTTAATTGTAAAAAATAATAATAGCGACGATTTATGAGGAGTAATTTGTATAAAACGAATATTAGCTATTATTTTTGTAATTATAATGTATATGGATAATGTTGCTCTGGCTAAATTTGGAAATTATGAGGTTCATTTTTTAGGAGTTGGTCAGAGTGACTGTATTTTAATAAAAACTGATGATAAAAATTATCTTATAGATACAGGAGCTGCTTATTATACCAAGAGAATTATAAGATATTTGGATTTAAATCAGGTAAAAAGCATAGATGGTATAATACTCACTCATTATCACGATGATCACTATGAAGGCATAATTAAAATAGCTCAGTCCAGAAAAGTTTGTAAGGTGTATCTTCCAGATCATAGAAACTATATCCAGAATATTATGAGTGATAAGCTGAATAAAATGGGGGTGGATGTTGAATATATAAAAAGAGGTTGGGAAATTAAAAATTATGGATGCGTTCTTAAGGCAATCGGGCCGGTTCGTGAAAGTAAAACTGTAGAAAATAATAATTCTATAGTCCTGCAGGGAAAAGTAAATGGATTACAATATGTATTTGCAGGAGACTGTGAGAGATCAGAAGAAGAAGATATTTTAAAAACAGGCGAACTTAAAAAATGTGATGTGCTTAAAGTTCCCCATCATGGATTAAATACAAGTACTACGAATAGGTTTTTGGATAGGGTAGAACCTAGAGTGGCGATTATAACGAGTGATGGAGTGGGAACTCCGGATAAAAGAGTTGAAAACAGACTTATAAACAAGGGGGCAATAGTTTGGAGAATAGATAATCAAGGCAATATAGTCATTAAAAATGACATATTGTATTGCAGTAAAAATTATACCAGCATAAGATTGAAATAACATGTATAATTTTTATAAAAGTGTCTATAATATCCAGAAAAGGAGGGATATTGTGGATAGAAGAAAAATTCGCACGGCAATTTTAGTTGTTTTTACTATTTTAATTTTTGGATTGAGTTGTTATATATGTATAGTGGGATTTCAAAATATAAATATGGAAAAGAAATTAAGTCAAGCTAATAAGAATTCCTATGATACTGTAAAAGTGAATTCTTCCATAAACGGTGTTGTTGATAATGATGCCAGAGTAATATTCAAGATAAAATATGATAAAAGCGGAGAAGTTCAGATAGAAAAACAGGAATTGGCAGGAAAGTTAGCTGGCAAGAAGAAAAGTGAAGTTGAAAAAGCTTATAAGGATGTAGGATATAAGGTAGAAAAATTCAGTGCAGGAGAAATAGTGTTAATAAAAAATGTAGACAAATATGCTCCTAATAAATATGTATTGGGAATAAAAAATGGATTTATAGCTATATATAAAACAGATAAACAGGGAAATATGCTTATAGAAAATGAAAAAAGAGATATTACAAGTATAAGTACGAATAGGTTGAAAGAAGAAGATATTAAACTTTTGACTAAGGGAGACAAATATTTTCAGTGTAATACCAGAGAAGAAGCAGAAGCACGCCTTGAAGACTATGAATAGTAGCCTTTAAGGCTTTTTTAGGTAAAGGAGCCTGGTTCTATATAATTATCACTTGAACTGAGGTATTCAAAATGATAAAGTATAATATGTGCTATAATATTTATATGATTTTCAATATTTTACGGGGGAATTTTAGATGTATGAGTATATAAAGGGGATATATAGAGGCGTGAGTAGAGATTATATTATAGTTGAAAACAATGGCATAGGCTATAAAATAAATACGTCAGGTAGTACTATTGCTAACACCCCTAAAATAGGTGAAAACATATTGTTGTATCTGCAGCAAATAGTAAGGGAAGATTTTATAGGATTGTATGGCTTTCTGACGAAAGAGGAGATAAACATGTTCAATCTTCTTTTGACTATAAATGGAATAGGTGCTAAAGCAGCACTTTCGCTCCTATCCATAAGTAATGTTGCTAATTTAAAGTATGCTATAATATCTGGAGATGAAAAGAATTTAGTGAGGGCTCCCGGAGTAGGAAAGAAAACTGCGCAGAGAATTATCTTGGAATTAAAAGATAAAGTATCCCCAGAGGAAATCGGGGATCATGAGAATAATTGTCAAGAGCTTGGTGAAGGCAAAACCACTTCTGAAGTTGTAGAAGCTCTCAAGGCCCTTGGATACTCTGAAAAGGAGGCAAACAGTGCATTGAAAGCCATAAATAATAATAGTTCTATTGAAGTTATGATAAAAGAAGCTTTGAAATTTTTAATGGATTAGGCTAGGTGATGGGTGTGGAAAATAGAATAGTCACTCCATTTAATATGGAGGGTGATGCTGAAAACGAGCATAGTTTAAGACCTAAAAGACTTAGTGAATATATAGGACAAAACAAGGTGAAAAATAAGCTTAATATATTTATAGAAGCTGCGAAAAACAGAAAAGAAGCACTAGATCATGTGCTTCTCTATGGACCGCCGGGACTTGGGAAAACCACTCTTGCAAATATAATTGCCATGGAAATGGGAGGGAATTTGAAAGTTACTTCTGGTCCGGCTATAGAGAGAGCGGGGGATTTAGCTGCAATACTTACCAGTTTAAATGATATGGATGTGCTTTTCATAGATGAAATACACAGATTAAATAGAAGCGTAGAGGAAATATTGTATCCTGCTATGGAAGACTATGCACTTGATATAGTTATAGGAAAAGGTGCGGCTGCAAAATCCATAAGACTGGATCTTCCTAAATTCACATTAATAGGAGCTACTACTAGGATAGGACTTTTGACATCTCCACTGAGGGATAGATTTGGAATGTTATGTCCCATGGAGTTTTATGGAGAAAAGGAGCTCAGTGAAATTATAATTAGATCTGCAGAGATACTCGATATAAATATAGAATATGAAGCTGCCCTGGAAATAGGAAAAAGGTCCAGGGGAACACCGAGAATTGCAAATAGACTTTTGAAAAGGGTTAGAGATTATTCAGAGGTAAAAGGTAATGGAACAATAGATGTTGAGACCAGCAAGCTTGCTTTAAAATTATTGGAAGTGGATGAAGAGGGATTTGACAGTATAGACAATAAAATATTAAAGGCTATAATTGACAATTTCAATGGAGGACCTGTGGGAATAGAGACACTGGCTTATTTTATAGGAGAAGAATTGGATACTATAGAAGATGTGTATGAACCCTATCTGCTTCAGAAGGGTTTTATAATAAGAACACCTAGGGGGAGAATGGCATCTGATAGTGCCTACAGACATTTTAATAAAACTAGAAAAGGTGGCACATTGAAGAGAAAACAATACAGTCATCGTGGACAAAACGAAACGGAGTGAAATTTATTGAAAGTTACGGATTTTGATTTTTACTTACCTAAGGAACTGATTGCACAACATCCATTAAAACAGAGAGATGAAGCAAGGCTTATGGTATTGGACAAGAAGACAGGAAAAGTAGAACATAAGGTGTTTAGGGATATAATAGGCTATTTAAATCCGGGAGATTGTCTTGTTTTAAATGATACCAGGGTTTTACCTGCAAGGCTTATAGGGAAAAAAGAGGGCAGCGGCGGAAAAATGGAAATTTTGCTGTTAAAGAGAAATGAGGATGGCAGCTGGGAAACACTGGTTAAGCCGGGAAGAAGAGCTAGGATTGGAGACAGGTTTGATTTTGGAGATGGAGAGTTGAAAGCTGAAATATCTCAGATAAAGAAAGACGGAAATAGGATAGTTAAATTTGAATATAGGGGAATATTTGAAGAAGTACTGGATAAACTTGGGCAAATGCCTTTGCCGCCTTATATAAAGGAAAAGTTGGAAGACAAGGAAATGTATCAGACGGTTTATTCTAAAGAAGAAGGTTCAGCGGCAGCCCCTACGGCTGGACTTCATTTTACAGAGGATTTACTCCAAAAAATAGAAGATAAGGGAGTTAAACTTGCTTTTTTGACTTTACATGTGGGTATTGGAACTTTTAGACCGGTTAAGGTTGAAAATGTTGAAGACCATGATATGCATTCTGAATACTACCGTATGTCGAGGGAAACTGCAGATGTAATTAACGGAGCAAGGGAAAGCGGGCACAGTGTAATTCCTGTGGGAACCACATCCTGCAGAACTCTTGAAACCATAGCGGATGAAGATGGAAGAGTCAGAGAACAGTCAGGATGGACAGATATATTTATATATCCGGGCTATAAGTATAAGATAGTAGATAAGCTTATAACAAATTTTCATTTACCCCAATCTACCCTCATAATGCTGGTAAGTGCACTATGTGGGAGAGAAAATATATTAAATGCATACCGGGAAGCGGTAAAAAACAGATACAGGTTTTTCAGTTTTGGAGATGCCATGTTTATCAAGTGATTTTAAGAGTCAGGTATAAAAATTTAGGCTGTGCATTGTGAATTGTATAAATATGAGGTGTTTCGATGTATAAATTACTGAAAAAATGTGGAAGAATAAGGAGAGGTGAGTTTGTTACTACCCATGGCGTGGTTCAAACTCCGGTATTTATGAATGTAGGTACTTTAGCGGCTATAAAGGGTGCGGTTTCAACTATGGATTTAAAAAAAATTGGCTGTCAAATAGAGTTGTCCAATACATATCATCTGAGTTTAAGACCGGGAGATGAAATCATTAGGCAGCTGGGCGGATTACATAAATTTATGAATTGGGATAGACCCATTTTAACTGACTCAGGCGGCTTTCAAGTATTTTCACTGTCTGATATAAGAAAAATAAAAGAAGAAGGGGTATATTTTAATTCCCATATAGACGGCAGAAAGATATTCATGGGACCTGAAGAAAGTATGAGAATTCAGAGCAACTTGGCGTCTACTGTAGCCATGGCTTTTGATGAATGTGTGAAAAATCCTTCCCCGAGAGATTATGTTGAAGATTCAGTGAAGAGGACTACTAGATGGCTTAAAAGGTGCAAGATAGAACTTGACAGATTAAATTCTCTATCTGATACTATAAATAAAAAGCAGATGCTCTTTGGAATAAATCAGGGTGGAGTATATGATGACATAAGAATAGAACATGCTAAAACAATAAGCGAAATGGATCTGGAAGGGTATGCCATTGGAGGATTGGCAGTAGGGGAAACTCATGAGGAAATGTACAGGATTTTAGAAAGTGTCATACCATATCTTCCGCAGAATAAACCCATATATTTGATGGGGGTGGGCACACCGGAAAATATACTTGAATCAGTGGAAAGAGGGGTGGATTTTTTTGACTGTGTCCTCCCTGCAAGAAATGGAAGGCATTCCCATGTATTTACATCGGAAGGTGAATTAAATCTTTTAAACGCAAAGTATAAATTAGATGATAATCCCATTGATCAAGGATGCAGCTGTCCCACTTGTAAAAATTACAGCAGAGCTTATATAAGACATCTGTTTAAGGCAAAGGAAATGCTGGCTATGAGACTTTGTGTGATCCACAACCTATATTTTTATAATAATATGATGAAGGAAATAAGAGATGCTATTGATGGAGATTATTTTCATTCATATAAAAGAGAAAAGCTTAATCAATGGGAAGACAAAAGTTAAATAAGAACTATTTTATAAGGAGGTGAAAGCGTTGGATTTATTAGTTAGGATATCACCATTTATATTTGTAGTGGTAATTTTTTACTTGCTTATATTTTTACCAGAGAGCAGGAGAAGAAAAAAATACAATGCTATGTTGAGTAATCTTAAAGTCAATGATGAGGTTATGACTAAAGGTGGTATAGTAGGTAAAATTATAAATATCAGAGAAAATGAAAGTTTTATAACACTTCAGACAGGACCTGACAGAATAAAGATAAAACTTGACAAGACAGGGGTGTTAAATGTCCTTTCAGATGATAAAAGCTCAGAAAATTCTAATAAGGGTAAATAGAAATAAATTCAAAGAAAAGAAGTTTAAAATTTAGGTATAAAGCGCCTTTTGTCTACATAGATACTATTAGATAGGAGGTGTTTTAATTTGGAAAAAAGTAATAATTATCTTTCTGCTATAGAAGGAGTTATTAGAGGATTTATAATTACTGTGATTTTGCTTTTGATCTTTGCCGTTGTAATGACTTTTATAGAAGTCAGCAGTCAGGTAAGTTATATAGTTTATCTTATTACGACAATACTCAGTATAATGTACGCTTCCATTTATGCAGTGAGGAAAATAGGGGAAAAGGGATGGCTTATAGGTATTATAGTTACTCTTTTATATCTATTTATACTATATGTAGTTTCTGTTATTTCGGGAAATTCTGCTGTGATAGGTGTAGATGGAATTAAGAGGTTAGTACTTGCACTAATAGTGGGGGCCTTATCTGGAATGATTGGAATTAACTTGCAATAGGTACTTATAGTCCGGCTTTATTTTGAAATTGATTTATGTTATAATCTAAACGATATATTATTAATTGGAGGAGTTTAATATGAAGCATATAAAAACTATAAGTAATTCTAATATAAGAGATAGCCTAAAAAAGCCAGGTTGCAGAGAATGTGCTAATTCCTGCCAGTCGGCGTGCAAAACTTCCTGTACCGTTGCCAATTTGGCCTGTGAAAATTAATATAAATTTTAGGCAGTAACAGATAAAAAGTTACTGCCTAAAATTTATGTCATCGTAAAGATAAGTGTATTATAGGAGGGAATAATTTGGCTAATATTCATAAATTTGTACAGGGTGGATATCGATATGTATTGGATGTAAACTCCGGGGCACTTCATGAAGTTGACCAGCTGGTGTATGATATCCTGGATGATGAAAAACCGCCTGGTCTTGAAGAGACGCTGGAAATGCTCAAAGATAAATATGAAAAAGAGGATATTGTGGAGGCATATGGAGAGATAGAGGAATTAATTAAAGGGGATATACTGTATTCTAAAGATCTCTATGAAAATATTGCGTTGCAAAATGACAATTCGGTATCATTTATAAAGGCATTGTGCTTAAACATTGCGCATGATTGCAATTTAAGGTGTAAGTATTGTTTTGCAGATGAAGGCGAATATAAGGGAAGCAGAAAGCTTATGTCTGCTGATATTGGAAAAAAAGCAATTGATTTTGTCATAGAAAAATCAGGACCTAGGAAAAATATAGAAGTGGATTTATTTGGTGGAGAGCCCCTCATGGCTTTTGATACTGTAAGGCAGATTGTGGATTATGCAAGATCTCAAGAAAAGATACACAATAAGAGTATAAGGTTTACCATGACTACTAATGCGACACTTTTAAATGATGAAATAATAGATTATCTGGACAAAAATATGGGGAATATAGTGTTGAGTATTGACGGAAGAAAAGAAGTAAATGACAGAGTGAGAGTGAGGATAGATGGAAGTGGAACCTTTGACTCCATATTGCCCAAAATCAAAAAGATGGTAAAAATAAGGGATAAATCTAAACAATACTATGTCAGGGGAACTTTTACCAGAAAAAATACGGATTTTTTCAAAGACATAAAATATCTTGCAGATGAAGGATTTGATGAAATATCCATAGAACCTGTAGTGCTTCCTAAGGACAACCCACTCTCAATAAGGGAGGAGGATCTGCCAACTATCTATGAGCAGTATGACAAGCTGTATGAAGAAATGCTTCGAAATGGTGGAAAGTTTAAATTCTATCATTTTAATATAGATATTACAGGGGGACCCTGCGTATATAAAAGAATATCGGGCTGTGGAGCAGGACATGAGTATGTGGCTATAACTCCCGATGGAGACATATACCCCTGTCATCAATTTGTGGGTAATGAAGATTTTAAAATGGGAAATTTAAATGATTGGAATAATTTAAGGGAGGATATTGTTCAAAAGTTCAAGACGGCCCATATATATAATAAACCCAAATGCAAACAGTGTTGGGCAAGGTTTTACTGCAGCGGCGGATGTCAGGCTAATAATTACAATTTCAATGGAGATATGAGAGAACCCTATTCACTGGGATGTAAAATGCAGAAAAAGAGAATTGAGTGTGCTATTGCACTTAAGGTCAGAACCATGAAAAAATAGGAATATATTTTACATAAAGTTAATACTTAAAGTCATTATATTTGGGCTCATAGTATTGACGCTGTTTTTCTTAAGTAATATAATTTCTAATGTGGATTGTTGTAAAAAAATAGTATTTATTTACAGGTTGAGGAGGATAAAGATGAAATCTAAGGGGAAAAGTACCATAGTTTTCTTCCTATGTATAATTCTGATAGGTTTTTTAGCTTATTCGGGAGCATATGGAGTGACTTTAGGAGGATATAAACTTAAACCTTTTGGTGAAGTTATAAATAGGGGACTTGATCTTCAAGGTGGAGTTTCTGTACTTGAAGAAGTTCAGGGAAATAATGTGGATCAAAAGACCATGGACAGAACTGTGGAACTTTTGTCTATGAGAGTTAATAAATTAGGAGTAAGTGAAACAGTGGTGGCCAGGGAAGGACAGAAGAGAATAAGAATTGACATACCGGGAAAATTTGATGCCAAAGAGGTAATAGATGGTGTGGCAAAAACCGGTGAACTTAAATTTGTAGGCCCTGACAATAAAACCATACTTACCGGTAAAGATGTGAAAGATGCTACTGCTTCCATTGATTCTACAAATGGAAATCAAGCTGTGATAAATCTGGAATTAAACCAGCAGGGAGCCAAAAAGTTTTCAGATGCCACTCAAAAATTTATGGGACAAAAAATAGCAATTTACTTGGATAATGACATGCTTACCAATCCACAGGTGGATGCACATATAACCGATGGAAGAGCCGTCATAAGCGGTAAAAACCAGACTCTTCAGGAGGCACAAAGGCAGGCTGATCTTATAAAATCAGGAGCACTTCCAGTTACGGTAAAACCGGTTCAGGTTAAAACTATAGGTGCATCTCTAGGAGCCAATGCCCTCCCACTTAGTTTATTGGCGGGTAAAATTGGAATAGGACTTGTAATGCTGTTCATGCTTTTATATTATAGACTTCCGGGACTTATTGCAGATATAGCACTTACACTGTATGTATACATAGTTTTGGCGGCTTTTGCTGGCGTAAATGTGACCCTTACATTGGCTGGTATTGCGGCGTTTCTTTTGACGGTAGGAATGGCAGTAGATGCCAATATACTTATCTTTGAGAGAACTAAAGAAGAACTTAAAAGTGGAAGGTCAGTTAAGGCATCTATAGATGCCGGTTTTAGGAGGGCCATGAGCTCGATTCTGGATTCAAACATTACGTCTATTATATGCGGTTTTGTGCTGTATAATGTGGGAACGGGTTCCGTAAAGGGATTTGCCCTTACCCTGATCATAGGTGTAGCTTTAAGTATGTTTACCGCAGTAACTGTAACCAGAACCCTTATGAAATTGGTAGCCAATATGGGATGGTTTAACCACAAACAAACTATTGGGACTTTTGGTGTACATGATTTTAGAAAGGGGTTAGTAAAATAACATGAGTGGTATATATAAAATTGTTGAAAAAAGAAAGATATGGTTTACTATTTCCCTTATAATAATTATTATTGGAATATTTACCATGGCTACAAAAGGACTGGAATATGGACTGGATTTTAAAGGCGGTACTATAGTGGAGATAAATTTAGGCACAGATTTTGACAAAGCAGATGTGGACAGCATAGTAAAGAAATACTCTGTTGATTTTCAATCCAATAAATCCGACAATAAATCCATAACCATAAAAGCTACTTCTCTTACTAATGATGAGATAAGCAAAATTGTGAAAGATGTTAAAGCCAAGTATAAAAAAAGCAGCTTGACAAATCAGGAAAATATAGGAGCTGTTATAGGAAAGGAAACTAGAGTAAAAGCTATAGAAGCTGTCGTGATAGCAATAGTGGCCATGTTTATATATATAGGCATAAGATTTGAACTCAGCTTTGGTATGGCGGCTATTATATCTCTTGTTCACAATGTACTTGTAATGCTGTCTGTTTATGCAGTACTTAGGGTTTCTATAGATTCCAATTTTATAGCAGCAGCACTTACAGTTATAGGATATTCCATTCATGATACTATAGTTGTTTTTGATAGAATAAGAGAAAATCAAAGATACATGAGAAGAGTGGATCCTATGATCGTTGCAGATGCAAGTGTCACACAGACACTTGCCAGATCTATAAATACTGTACTCACCGTTGTAATAACTCTAACTTCTGTGTATATTTTGGTCCCTTCCGTAAGGGTATTTTCAGAGCCTATTCTCATAGGTGTAATTACAGGATGTTATTCTTCCATATGCATTGCCAGTCCGTGTTGGGTTATGATAAAAAAACATATGTTGGCCAATAGGAGAAAACTTAATAAAACGACTTAGTTAATTATTTAAAATGTACATTCAATATGATAAAATAAAAAATCCAGAGTATATTGAAACTTTGGATTTTTTTATTGTGGAAAATCTAGTCATACTGTGTTTGTAATAGAAGACAATATCATTTATAATAGAAGTGCTTTCGATAAATTTGGAGGTTTTATTATGGAGATGCAAAAGGAAAACATACAGCATTTTAATTTTATAGGAATGAAAAATCCCTTCCTTTTAAAAAATATGGGAGAGGCTTTAAAAAGAATAATAAAAGCTGTAAATGAAAGGGAAAAAATAGTGATCTATGGTACTTGCGATTTAGATGGTATAACTTCAGTGTCTCTGTTGTTACTTGTACTCAAATATCTAAATGCGGATGTGGAATATTTTATATCTGATGAAGTTGATGATTCTAGTATAAAATCAGATATAATAGAAAACCATATAAAATTTTTAGGTACCAAGCTTATGATAACTGCAGGATGTGGGATCAGCTCTGTTCCTCAGGTAAAACTATGTAAAAATTTAGGAATTGATGTTATAATAACAGATTATCATAGTAGTGAAGAAATCTTACCGGAAACAATTATTATAGATCCAAACCAAAAGCAGTGTACATATCCTTATAAGAATTTAACTGCAGTGGGAGTGACCTTTAAATTATGTCAGGCCATATCAATGTATTATGAAATGAAATGCGTAGGGAAATATCTGGATCTTGTGGCGCTGGGGATTCTTTCAAAACAGGCCGATGTAAGCGGTGAAAATGAAATTATGGTGAATCAGGGCATATATTGTATAAATTACACAAATAATTATGGAGTAAAAGCCCTGCTTAAAATAAATAATATTTCCAGTGTAAATTGGAAAAGTATATGTGAACTTTCAAATAAAATGATGCGTTCAATTAAAAATAAGAGATATATAGATAATGCCAGAATTACAGTGGAACTTTTTATAACGGAAAATATGGATAGAGCAGAACAGATAGCGAAATATTTAAAAAATGAAATTGTATAAGGATATAAATGCTGTGACTTGAATATTTGTCAATATTTAATATATAATTATAAGGTAGAAGATTATATTTCATTGGGGTTAAAAATCAATTGTAAAACAATAAAGCTATTTTTGAGGGGGAGTACAAGTGGATCTAAAGAACAGTATAAGGGTAATAGAAGGATTTCCAAAGAAGGGGATAAGTTTTAAAGATGTAACTACTTTGCTTAAAGATAAAGAGGCTTTTAAATATACCGTAGATAGAATATCATCCTATTTAAAAAATAAAAATATAGATATAGTAGTTGGACCTGAAGCAAGAGGCTTTTTATTTGGAGCACCTGTAGCCTATGCTATAGATGCTGGTTTTGTGCCTGTGAGAAAAAAGGGAAAGCTGCCCTGTGACACTTTAAAAGTCACCTATTCTCTGGAATACGGCAATGATGAATTGGAAATGCACAAGGATGCAATAAAACCAGGACAGAGGGTTGCGATAATTGATGATTTACTTGCAACTGGAGGTACCACCAATTCTGTTGCTAAATTAGTGGAAGAAGCGGGCGGAGTAATTGTAACTATAGGATTTGTAATAGAGTTGACTGATCTTAAGGGAAGAGAAAAATTGAAAAATTATGATGTTAATTCTTTAATTCAGTATAATATTTAAAGTTTGTTAATTTTAAATTGCAAGTTTTAAAAGTATATAATATAATGTTAATAAAAAATAATGGCTGGTTTAATAGACCAGCCATTGATTTTAGGGAGTATCGGTATGTTAGAACGATTGATGGAATTAATAGATAAAAATTGTAATAATATAGATAAAGATATGGTTAAAAAAGCGTATTATTTTGCCGATGAAGCCCATAAAAGACAAAAAAGGGAATCTGGCGAGCCTTATATAATGCACCCTGTAGAAGTAGCTTGTATATTGGCGGAAATGGGATTAGATACTGGCACAATAGTGGCAGGGCTTTTACATGATGTTATAGAAGATACTGATTTTAGTCATGAGGATGTGAGCAGGGAGTTTAGTCCTGAAGTAGCAAATTTAGTCGAGGGTGTTACTAAGCTGGGAAAAATAGAATATAAGACCAAAGAGGAACAGCAGGCTGACAACGTGAGAAAAATGCTGCTTGCCATGGCAAATGACATTAGGGTTATACTGATAAAGTTGGCTGATAGACTTCATAATATGAGAACATTGAAGTACTTGCCCGTAGAAAAGCAAAAGGAAAAGGCAAAGGAAACTTTTGATATATATGCACCATTGGCACATAGACTGGGAATGTCTAAAATTAAATGGGAATTGGAAGATCTAGCCTTTAGATATATAAACCAAAATGAATACTACTTTATAGTGAGAAAAATTGCGGAAAAAAGGGTAGAGAGAGAAAAACATATAGAGCAGATAATAAATCAATTAAAAGAAAATTTAAAAAAAGCGGGTATAGATGCGGATATTGAAGGCAGGCCGAAACATTTTTACAGTATCTATAGAAAAATGGTAAAGAAAAATAAAACTATAGATCAAATTTTCGATTTGACTGCTGTGAGAGTTATAGTGGATACGGTAAAAGATTGTTATGCTTCTCTTGGAATAGTTCATACTATATATAAACCTATACCGGGAAGATTTAAAGATTATATTGCTATGCCAAAGCCCAACATGTATCAATCACTGCATTCTACTGTTATAGGACCCCAGGGGAAGCCCTTTGAAATACAAATAAGAACTTTTGAAATGCATAAAACTGCAGAATATGGTATAGCAGCTCACTGGAAGTACAAAGAGGGAATTGAAACCGCAGAGGATATTGATAAAAAGCTTACCTGGCTCAGAGAAATGTTGGAATGGCAAAGAGAAACTTCGGATGCAGAAGAATTTATGGAAAGATTTAAAATAGACCTGTTTTCAGATGAAGTTTTTGTGTTTACACCTAAAGGTACTGTTATAAATCTGCCCTATGAGGCAACCCCTATAGACTTTGCCTATAAGATACATACGGATATAGGAAATAGCTGTATTGGGGCAAAAGTAAGTGGAAAAATGGTACCCCTGGATTATCACTTGAAAACGGGAGAAATTGTAGAAATACTTGTATCAAGTACCCCCAAGGGTCCCAGTATTGATTGGTTAAATGTAGTTAAAAGTAATCAAGCTAAAAGCAAAATAAGATCCTGGTTTAAAAAAGCCAAGAGAGAAGAAAATATATTGAAAGGTAAAGAGCTTCTTGAAAAAGAGGCAAAGAAACAAGGATATAATTTTGGAGAAATTGCGAAAGGTGAAATCATAAATTCTGTACTAAAAAAATACAATATGAATTCTATGGATGATCTCTATGCTTCAGTGGGAGTTGGCGGTTTGAATTCTTCTGTTATAGTTTTAAAGATGAAGGATATGTATATTCAGACTTCCAGAATGGATATTGATGATTGGAAAAAATTAAGAGATAAACTGGATAAAGTTACATCTAAACCACATAAAAGGCGTAAAGAATCTCCAGGAGTGATTGTAAAAGGTGAAACCAATGTACTTGTTAGATTTGCAAAATGCTGTAATCCAGTACCGGGCGATTTTATAATAGGCTATATAACCAAGGGTAGAGGAGTTTCTATTCATAGAAAAGATTGTAAAAATATAGACTTTTTGATGAAAAACAAAGATAATAAGGTAGTGGAGGTGAGTTGGGGGAAACCTAAAGGCGAGTATATTACCGAAATTAAAATAGAAGCCGAAGACAGGCAAAAGCTTTTATCTGAATTGATGAATATAATAAATGACAGTAAGATTGATCTCTATGCTGTAAATGCTAAACCGATTAAAAACGGAATAGCTGTTGTAAAAATGAAATTGAAGATATCCAGTATTGATGAACTCAAAGATGTAATGAGAAAATTGAGAAAGGTAAAGGGTGTTACTGAAGTTTATAGAACAGAAAATTAACTGTTAAATTAAGGGGTGTGATTATGCGAGCTGTAGTTCAGAGAGTGAAAAGTTCCAAGGTGGAAGTGAATGGAAAAACTATAGGGGAAATAGGAAATGGTCTAAATGTGCTCCTGGGGATATCTGTGGAAGATAAGGATGAAGATATTACCTATATGAAGGATAAAATATTGAATTTGAGGATATTTGAAGATGAAAATGGAAAATTAAATAAATCTCTTCTGGATGTAAAGGGGGAACTGATTATAATTTCACAGTTTACCCTGTACGGCGACTGCAGAAAAGGAAGAAGACCGAGTTTTATAAGAGCTTTGCCAGGTGATAAAGCTAACCTTATATATGAGAAGTTTATAGGAGAATGTAAAAATTCAGTAGACAGAGTAGAAAGTGGTAAATTCGGTGCAGACATGCTGGTCACTATAGAAAATGACGGACCTGTGACTATTTTAGTGGATAGTGAGAAAAAATTTTGAACATAATTTATCAAGGTAGGAGGTGTTTTTTGTGAAATTGAGAAAATTAATTGTAGGGGTGTATGCGGCTAATTGCTATATACTATCAGATGAAAATGCTGCGGAATGTGCGGTAATTGATCCTGGTGGAGATTTAAATGATATAGTAAACGCAATAGATGCTTCTAGGTGCAAAGTTAAATATATATTACTTACCCATGGCCATGCAGATCATACGGGAGCAGCAGATCAGATAAAGAGTGAATATAAAGCTCTCATAGGAATAAATAAGTTGGATTATGAAATGATGCAGAGAAAAGATCTTATGTATGGTACTATTGCAGGAGAACCTGATATTTATTTTAAAGATAATCAGATATTTAAAGTTGGAGATATTAGATTGAAAGTGATATTTACACCTGGACATACACCTGGAGGGGTGAGTTTCTTAGCAGAAAATTTAGTTTTTACTGGAGACACGCTTTTTCAGGGTTCTGTAGGCAGAACTGATTTTCCAGGAGGAAATTTTGATGCAATTATAGATAGTATAAAAAGTAAACTCATGATTCTCCCAGACGATACAAAGGTGCTTCCAGGACACGGTCTCAAAAGCTCTATTGGTAAGGAAAAAATTTACAATCCATTTATATCTGGTAGGAAGTCTTAATATTTATTTTTTATGAGAAAGGGGTTTTATTTAGCATTTTATGGATACAGTCAATGCTTTTTTAAGTGAATTATGGAAATAAGAATAAAATTAAATTCTAATAGGTATAGATATGTAATATTTGAAATAGTAAATTTATTTTATGATTTCAAACGTATAATTTTTGTAAAAGACGAAAACTGGGATTTTAACATTGTAATACTTGAGAATATTGTTGCAATAAAAGATAGAGAAAGCAGTTATAGGGTAGAATTCCAGAATGGTTTGACAGAAAATGAAAATATAAAAAAAATAGTATTTTTATATTTTAATGAGAGGATACAAAAAAACTTACCCTGGGGAACATTGGTTGGAATAAGACCCAGCAAAATAGCGCTAAAGTTGGTAGAAGAGGGTAGGAGCAGAGAATATATAGTAGAATATTTTTATAGGCACTTTTGCTGTAAAAAGGATAAATCGGAACTTTGTGTCGATATAGCAAATTCTGAGAAAGATGTAGTAAATGCCGATAGTAGGAATGTAAGTGTGTATATAGGAATGCCCTTTTGTCCTACTAGGTGTATTTACTGTTCTTTTGCCTCTAATCCAATTGAAAAATGTAGAAATATTGTAGATGATTACCTCTGCAGCTTGACTTGTGAATTGAGAAAGATTTCAAATTATATAATAGAACATGGCCTAAATGTAGAATGTGTGTATTTTGGAGGAGGGACTCCTACAGCCGTAAGTGATGAAAAATTTGAAAAAATAATGAATGAAATATATAATGGTTTTGTATGTAATCATAAAATAAGTGAATTTGATGTAGAATGCGGCAGACCTGACAGTATAACTTTGAATAAATTGGAAACCATGAAAAAATATAAGGTAAATAGAATAAGTATAAATCCACAGACAATGAATGACAGTACATTAAAATTTATTGGAAGAGGGCACTCCGTAGAAGATATAAAAGAAAAATTTTATATGGCAAGGCAATGTGGATTTGACAATATAAACATGGATATAATTGTAGGCCTTCCTGGTGAGAGAATAGACCATATAAATAGGACTTGTGAGGAAATAGAAAGACTTTCTCCGGACAATCTGACAGTGCATGGGTTGTCTGTAAAGAGGGCATCCAGACTCTATGAAAATATAATAAATAATATAAAGTATTCCATTGCTGGTAATAGAGAGTTAAATTCAATGTATAATAGGACCGCTTTATTGGCTGAAACGTTGGGAATGAAGCCATATTATATGTACAGGCAAAAAAATATGGTAGGCAATATGGAAAATATAGGATATACAAGAGCTCGTAATTCAGGAATTTATAATGTGGAGATGATTGAGGAACGTCAGACCATAATAGCCTGTGGAGCTGATGCTGTTACTAAAGTTATATTTTTAGATGAGAATAGGTTGGAAAGGCAGGCAAATGTGAAGGATGTGAGAGAGTATATAAACAGGGTGGACGAAATGGTTCAAAAGAAAATAAAACTTTTAGATACATTGTATTGAATATGTTTGTAAGTAAATTGATGATAAAATTCGTATAATTATAATTTTGTCATCAGATAATCGGGGAGGAAATAGAATATTATGATTATACAAGCACCAAGAGGTACTAAAGATATATTGCCTGCGGAGTCTTACAAATGGCATTATCTAGAAAATATATTTAAAAATATAGCTGCTTCTTATGGATACAGGGAAATAAGGACACCTGTTTTTGAATACACAGAACTTTTTGAAAGAGGAGTAGGTGAGACTACGGATGTTGTTCAAAAAGAGATGTATACATTTCAAGACAAATCAGGAAGAAGCCTTACTCTTAAAGCTGAGGGGACATCACCAGCGGTAAGAGCTTTTGTGGAAAGCAGTTTGTATAATGAAGCTCAGCCAACTAAATTGTTTTATTTTACACCGGTTTTAAGGTATGAAAGTGTTCAGAAGGGAAGACTTAGAGAGCACCATCAATTTGGTATAGAGGCTTTTGGTGCTGGGGAAGCTTCACTGGATGCAGAAGTCATAAGTCTGGCTATGAGAGTGTATAAGGAACTTGGTATAAGGGGGCTGGAATTGAACATAAACAGTATAGGATGCCCTAAATGCAGGAAAAAATATAATGAGATCTTAAAAAATTTTCTATCTGAAAAATACGATGAGCTGTGTGATACCTGTAAAAGCAGATTTTATAAGAATCCCATGCGAATACTGGATTGCAAAGTGGAGAGCTGCAAGAAAATAGTAAAGGAAGCTCCATTGATACTGGATTACCTATGTGATGAGTGCAGGGATCATTTTGAGAAATTGAAGAAATATTTAACTGCTTTGGGCATAGAGTACAAGATAAATCCGTTGATAGTGAGGGGACTTGATTATTACAGCAAGACTGTATTTGAAATAATCGATAATGATATAACCGTATGCGGCGGTGGAAGATATGATTATCTAATAGAAGAGGTTGGAGGACCACAGATGCCTGCCGTAGGATTTGGGATGGGCATAGAGAGGACACTTCTAACATTGGAAGAAAATGGGATAGAAATACCAAAGCTTCCCTATATAGATTTATATATAGGTGCTATGGGAGATAACGCAAGGATAAGGGCTCTTGAACTGGTTAATAAATTAAGAGAGAAAAATTTAAGATGTGAATGTGATCATATGAATAGAAGTGTAAAGGCCGAAATGAAATATGCAAATAAAATAGATGCTAGATTTACAGTTATAATAGGTGAGGATGAATTACAGTCAAATGTTGCTAAATTTAAGAGAATGTTTGATGGAAAACAATTTTCAATTAATTTAGAAAATATGGATGAAATCCTAAACTTAGTTAAATTATAAAATCTTATAAAAAATTTAAATGGTCAAATAATGAGAAGAATAGGAGTTGAAAAACCGTTAAAGTAACATTATTGAGAGATTTATAATGTGAGAACATACCTTGGAGTGCGGGACCAGAGAAGTTTAACTTCATGCACAATGAAACGGGTAAATGCACTTATTTAATGTGATGATAAGGAGCATTATACGGCGAATGTAATGGGAGAATCATTGAATGGGCTTAAAAGAACTCATATGTGTGGTGAACTTAGAGAAAATAATATAGGTGAAAAAGTTACAGTAATGGGCTGGGTTCAAAGGAAAAGAAATTTAGGCAGCCTGATATTTGTGGATCTCAGAGATAGAACTGGAATACTCCAGATTGTATTTGGAGAAGGGATAAATGAAGAAGCATTTCAGAAATCAGATAATGTAAAATCCGAATACTGCATAGCTGCTACTGGAGTTATTGTAAAAAGGGAAGCGCCCAATAGGGGAATTCCCACTGGTATGGTGGAATTAAAAGGAGAATGTATAAAAATATTTTCAGAATCTAAGACACCTCCTATATATATAAAGGAAAATTTGGATACAGATGAAAATATAAGGCTTAAATACAGATATCTTGACTTAAGAAGGCCTGATATGCAGAGAATACTCAGATTGAGACACAGAATAGCTAAAGTTATAAGGGATTTTCTGGATGAAGAGGGATTTGTTGAAATAGAGACTCCAATGCTTGGAAAAAGTACACCAGAAGGGGCCAGAGACTACCTTGTGCCCAGCAGAAATTATAAGGGCAAATTCTATGCTCTTCCCCAGTCACCACAACTTTATAAACAGCTTTTAATGGTTTCGGGGTTTGACAAATACTTTCAGATAGTTAAATGCTTTAGAGATGAAGATTTAAGGGCAAATAGACAGCCTGAATTTACCCAGGTTGATATGGAACTTTCCTTTGTAGAGCAGAAAGATGTGATGGACGTAAATGAAAGATTGCTTCAGAGAGTGTTTAAAGAGATTCTAAATCTGGATATAAAGCTTCCTATAGAGAGAATGCCATATAAGGTTGCTATGGAAAAATACGGAACCGATAAACCGGATTTGAGGTTCGGTATGGAGATAAATGACATAACTGATGTGGTGAAAAATACTGACTTTAAGGTATTTCAAAATGCCATTGAAAATGGCGGCTCGGTGAGAGCCATAAGAGTCCAGAACTCCTCCTCTATGAGTAGAAAGCAGATTGATAAGCTGGTGGAGTTTGTAAAGGATTATGGGGCTAAGGGACTTGTTTGGATAGAGTACAGAGAAGATGAAGTTAAGTCATCTGCATCAAAATTTTTAACAGAAACAGACACGAAAAAAATATTAAATAGGATGGAGGCAGTGCCGGGGGATCTTATACTCATAGCTGCTGACAAAAATAAAGTTGTACTTGAAAGTTTAGGTGCGCTTAGAGTTCATATGGCAAAGGAAACTGGCATTTTAAAAAATAACGATGAATTTAGGTTTGTCTGGATAACGGAATTTCCTCTTTTGTCCTATAATGAGGAGGAAAAGAGATATCAGGCAGAACACCATCCATTCACTATGCCTATGGATGAGGATATACAATATCTGGAAAGTGATCCAGGCAGAGTAAGGGCCAAGGCCTACGATATAGTATTGAATGGAGAGGAATTGGGCGGAGGAAGTATAAGAATACATGACACCAAGCTGCAGGAAAAGATGTTTCAGGTAATTGGAATTACACAAAAAAGTGCCTGGGAAAAGTTTGGATATCTTCTGGAGGCCTTTAAATTTGGGCCACCACCCCATGGTGGCCTGGCCTATGGATTTGACAGGATGGTGATGTTTTTGGCAAATACTGACAATATAAAAGATGTCATAGCATTTCCTAAGAATCAAAATGCATTTTGTCCACTGACAGAGGCTCCTAACGTAGTAGATGAAGTCCAACTGGAGGAGCTTGGAATTGGCATAAAAGATTTAAATAGGGACAATTAAATATATATTTGATAAAGATAAAATTTGAAAAATGTAGTATAATAATGTTGAGAGTTTAAAGAAAATAAATTTTTATTTACACTTAAAATTGAAGAATTCCTGCTGTGTACGTAGAATGAGTTGATGTTGACCGAACATTTTATAGAAGGGAATTTAACTCTTCTTGTGGAATGAAACCTGATTTATTTCGGGCACAAGAAGCAAGAAGGAGATGCCCACCTGCTGGGAGCGGGTTCAAAGTAACTCACGATACGGCATGGTGGGATTTTATTATTTAGACTATTTTTCATGTTACTATATATTGCCTGAGCTTTGTAAACGGGATGTTAGAGAAGATAGAGAATCTAATATTTCCTGGCGAGGAAGGTTGCCAGCAGATAATTCACTGTCATCTTTTAATAATAGATTTTTGTAAAATTCTATGGAGTATTTTAAGAATTCAGTGCTATAATTATTTTCTTGTAAAATCTCATATACCATATCTTCAGCTTTATCATATTTGTGGCAGCTTGTATAGTAGTTTATAATTTGATTTTGGAGTTCGTGGGTTAATTTGTACTGAGATATTTTATTTATAATGGAATCTATGTCTGAAAAATAAATTTCTAATTTGCAGTCATCTGTTTTGCCTAAATAGGCATTTAAAAATAAATGCAGGGATTTTTGATGTATGTAAAATGAATAATCCAGTTTATTTTGAGTTTCTAAAATATTACCCTCTTCTTCTAACAGTTTAGCTACTATTATGCATTTATCTGTGTTTACAGTTCCATTAATTTTTACTATTTCCATTAAATTTTCTACAGAAAAAGAGTTAAAAAATTTTAAACTCAGCCTAAACATGTCTTTAAAAGCGGTATCGATTGAATCTAAAGCTTCATCATAATTTTTATTTTTTTTATACTCCAATATTTTAATCAATAGTTCATTGAATTTTTTAATTAATTCTGCAGTTATAGTTCTTTTTAGCATTATACATACCTCCAGGGCTTTATAAAAAGCACTAATAATATCATATATTATTATACTAAAAAATTATTTTATTTACTATAAAAAGCCATAATAAATATTGAACATCAATATTTATTATGTTAATATAATATTTGTAATATATAGTTTTTAAAACTATGTATTACAATACTGATATTTAATTTATAAAGGAGTAGTGCCTTATGGATGATCAATTGAAATTTTACAGCAAGGGAGAGGAAATAGCCAATGCGGTGACACATGGAATAGGTACCCTACTTTCAATAGCAGCTCTTGTTCTTTTAATTGTTTTTTCTGTGGAAAAAGGTGATAAATGGTATGTAATAAGTTATACTATATATGGAATTTCTATGTTTATTTTATATTTGGGCTCTACTCTATATCATAGTATAACCAATGTTAGAGCTAAGAGAGTTCTTAGAATATTTGATCATGCATCTATTTATTTGCTCATTGCAGGAACTTATACACCATTTACTTTGACTATTTTGAGAAGTTCTGTAGGGTGGGTAATTTTTGGCATAATATGGGCACTGGCAATTTTGGGAATAATAATGAAGATATTCTGGGTGGGAAAATATGAGATTGCCTCTACCTTATTGTATATCTTTATGGGATGGATAATAATTTTTGCAATGAAGAAACTTCTGATACTGCTATCTCCTATGGGAATAGCACTTTTGGTTGCAGGAGGAATCATATATACTGCGGGAGCCTTTCTCTATATGATGAATAAAGTACCTTATAATCATGCAATATGGCATATTTTTGTTATTGGAGGAAGTGCGTGCCACTTTTTCTGTATACTTTTATATTTATTTCCCAATTCATAATTATAGCTAAAATCACTGTTGAAATATAATATTTCAGCAGTGATTTAATATTTGTTTCAAAAGTAATTTTATTTTTTATTGGTCAGATTATTGGCCACATTTACTATAAAATCCTGAACATTTGTTACTATAGAAGTCACTTCTAAACTTCCCCTGTCTCTTAATTTATTTACTACAAATTCTGATATATCCACGGTGTATATATAAACTGGTCTTATCTTTCCATCTTGTATTTTGTATACTGGGGTCATATTTCCAGTTGCTATAGTATGAAGTTGAGTTGCCAGGCATATGACTGTAGTAGCTTTTTTGCAATAATGCCTCATGGTGTTCTGGGATTCATATACATTTGGAATTACAGAAGGCAGAGGACCATCATCCCTTATAGAACCTGCAAGTATTAGAGGAATTTTATTTTTGACACAGGAGTAAATGACTCCATTTTCTATATGTTCCTCTTTAATAAAATTGTTAAAAGATCCGCACTTTCGTACTTTATTTATTACATCTATATGGTTGTAGTGACCATTTATTACAGAACGTTGAGTATATATGTTCTGGCCTAGAGCTGTTTTTAAAAGGGATCCTTCAAGATCATGGGTAGCAAGCGCATTTCCGGCAAAAATACAATTTGCATACCCATAATCTATAAGAGATGACATTGCCTTTTTAGAATCAGCATCAAATACTACAGCAGGACCCAACACCCATAGTATATATCCATGTTCTTTTTCATATCTCAACAGTTCATATAAATTATCATAATCTTTGGAGCAGGAGCTTTCTCTGCTTCTTCCAGATCTAAATAAAAATGTTTGATTTTCTGATTTGAAATTATTTTCAAATCCATTTATATGAATAAAAATTCCCTCGCTGGTATTTTCACTTCTTCCAAGTATTACTTCTTCTCCTACTTCTAAATTCCGGAATTCTTTTACTTTCAGTTTGTCATGCTTATCTACAACTACTACGCAGTCCATTCGACTTTCGGGTGCCAATATCCATTTACCATTTATTTTAAAATATTCAGGATAGATAGAAGTTGCATGATAGTTGTCAGGAGCTATCCCTTTTATTTTAACTTTTTCTGTGACTGCGTTAGGGGCGGAAAGAAATATTTCGTCTGTAAAATTAGGTGAATGGTACTCGGGTAATTCAAAATTCATTGTGAAGACCTCCCTTATAGATTTAACTAAATACAATTATATCAAAAAATACTGACTTAAGGCTAGTGATGAAATTTGATTTTTACATTGAATGATAAACAGAAATTTGTATTATATAAGACAAAAATACGACTTAATTAGATGATTTATGATATAATAAACAAAAATTAATTATATTGGAACAAAAATATATCATTTTATGAAATATTACAGAATAAAATGTAGATAAATAGTGAAATGTTTTGGCAAAATTTCAGTAAATATTAAAAGGAGTATTTACATATTATGTAGAATATATAAATAATAAATCTATTTGAAGAGGATAATAATTATGGTTAACAGTAATATTTTTGGATATCATTCTTCATTTTACTATTGTGGATTAGGACATTTGATCGTAAATATGCATCGATATATTAAAGATGGCGCTGACAAAGGGGAAAAAATCTATATTTGTACCGAAGATAGAATATATTTTAAATTATTAGAGTACCTAGGTGAATACAATAAATATATAGAATATTTTGATGTAATTAATATGATGGACTACTATAAGAAAATGGGATTGAGAAAAGTAAAAGTAAAGCTTTCAAAATGTATAGGGCAAAATATTGAGAAAGGTTATACAGGGGCAAGGTTCATTATGCAAATTGACTATGTGATTTCAAGAACCTCTGCTGAAGATTTCTTATATTTTGATAAAAATATATCAAATATAATTTTAGGTACTAGGGCATCTTTTATGTGTGTTTATGATTTTGAAGATTATTTAAATAATAAAAACTTTATAAATGATAATATCATAAGGGAATCCTATAAAAATCATTTTTTTAGACTATATGGTGGTAAACTAAAAAAATGGGATGAACTGTTAAATTTAAAATAATCCTAGCTTTTAAGTTAGGATTATTTTAAATTTACATTATCTTGTTTCTAATTTATAATAAGGGTGATATTATATAATAGTTGACAACTCAAAATTGATAGTAAATAATTGAGGAAATGATTTTGGAGGTAATTTGATGGATAATGAAAAACTGTTGATATTAGATGGTCACAGCTTGATGAACAGAGCATTTTATGCGCTGCCGGATCTAACTAATTCGGAGGGAGTACATACCAATGCAGTTTATGGTTTTTTAAATATGTTGTTAAAAATGAAAAAGGAGATCGAACCCAATTATATAGTCTGCACTTTTGATAAGAGTGCACCTACTTTTAGACATGATAAGTATACTGAATACAAAGCTGGAAGAAAAAAAATGCCTCCTGAATTATCACAGCAATTTCCTATAATACAGGAAATATTAAATATGATGTCCATAAATATTTTTGAAATAGATGGGTTTGAAGCAGATGATTTGATGGGAACACTATCTGTTTTTGCTGAAGATAAAGGCATAGAGGTATATATAATTACAGGGGATAGAGATGCCCTTCAATTGGCTACAGATAAGGTTAAAATAATCATAACTAAAAAGGGAATTACACAAAAGGAAATATATGATAGGAGCAGAATGGTAGAAGAGTACGGTGTAACTCCTACGCAATTCATAGATGTTAAAGGGCTTATGGGAGATAGCTCGGATAACATACCTGGTGTTCCTGGCGTAGGTGAGAAGACTGCTTTTAAATTAATAAGAGAATATAAAAGCATAGAAAATGTATTTGAGAATATAGATAATATCAGTGGTAAAAAACTGAGGGAAAATTTAAAAAAATATATGGAACAGGCTGCTTTTAGCAAAAAACTTGCTACTATTGTCACAGATGTTCCCATAGAAATGGATTTAAGTTCCATTGAATCGAAGAAACAATATGATGCCGAAGGATTAAAAAAATTATTTGAAAGACTTGAATTTAAATCTCTCATAAACAAAATACCGGGTTCAAAGCAGAGAGAGAAGGATGAAATATGTAAGACACAGGATTATAGAGTAAAAGTCAATCATGTAGATGATTTAAATAAGTTAAAAAATTTTGTGCATTATCTGTCAGGTTCAAAAATAAAAGACAATTTATTGTATATAAATTTTAATGTAGTCAACGGCAAAACATATTCTAAAAATTTCATAGATAAAATATTTATAAATTCAGGGGAAGAAAATTTTGAGATAGATGTGAGCAAATTATATGATGAGAACGAGGATGACACTGTTGAATTAATGAAGGCTCTATTTGAGAACCCCAACTTGTATAAGATCAGTTATGATGTAAAATCTCCCTGCAGCATATTGCATAGGATGGGTATAAAACTTTCAAAAATAAAATTTGATATAAAGATAGCAGCATATCTTATAGATTCATCCAAGTCCAATTATGAACTTTTGGATATTATTAAAGAGTATACAGCAGTGGATATTTCAGAGGAAGATAAAGATATTTTTGTAAAAGAAACGGCTGCGCTTGAAAAAGTTTATTCTGTATTAAGACAGAAAATAGAGGAGGGAAATATGGAAAAACTTCTTTATGAAGTGGAACAGCCTCTTATACCTGTACTTGCATCTATGGAATATGAGGGATTTAAAGTTGACAGGAATAGACTTTTACAGCAGGAAGATAAATTTAAACTGGAAATAGATAAAGTGCAAAATCAAATATATTCTCTTGCTGAAGAAGAGTTTAATATAAATTCTCCCAAACAACTTGGCAAAATACTTTTTGAGAAACTGGATCTACCTGTAATTAAAAAAACTAAAACAGGATATTCCACTAATGCGGAAGTGCTGGAAAAACTGAAAGGGAAACATCCTATAATTGAAAATATAATGTATTACAGACAACTGACTAAATTGTATTCTACCTATATTGAGGGTCTTAAAACTGTTATAGAGGAGGATGACAAAATTCATTCCAGTTTCAATCAAACAGTGACTACTACTGGAAGACTTTCAAGTACAGAACCCAATCTTCAAAATATACCTATAAAGTATGAAATGGGCAGAGAAATAAGAAAAATATTTGTGCCCGATAATGAGGAATGTGTTATACTTTCAGCTGATTATTCTCAGATAGAACTTAGAGTACTTGCCCATATTGCAGATGATAAAAATTTGATAAGTGCATTTATAAATCACAGTGATATTCATACTAAAACTGCTTCAGAAGTATTTAAAGTACCAATAGATGAAGTTACACCTGTTCAAAGAAGCAATGCAAAAGCAGTAAACTTTGGTATAGTATACGGTATAGGTGATTTTAGCCTGAGTAAAAGTTTAAATATATCCAGAAAAGAAGCTAAACTCTATATAGATACTTATTTTGAAAGATATCCTAATGTTAAATTATATATGGACAATATAGTGAAAGAAGCTAGAGAGAATTTTTATGTTACTACGATTATGAATAGGAGAAGATTTATACCTGAGATAAAGTCTTCTAATAAAATAGTAAGGGCCTTGGGAGAAAGACTTGCTATGAATACTCCTATTCAAGGAAGTGCAGCGGATATTATAAAGATAGCTATGGTCAATGTGTATAGAAGATTAGAGAAGGAACATCTAAGAAGTAAACTTATACTTCAGGTACACGATGAATTGATCTTAAATGTATACAAAGAGGAGCTTGAAAGAGTAAAGAATATTGTGAAGATGGAAATGGAAAATGTATTGGATTTAAAAGTTCCCCTAGAGGTGGACATAAACATGGGCAGTAATTGGTATGAAGCCAAGTAAATATAGATAAAAGAGGGGTTGCTGTGATTAAAATAGGCCTTACAGGAGGAATAGGCAGTGGTAAAAGTACTGTTTCCAGTATGCTCCTGGAAAGAGGTATAAAAATAATAGATGCAGATGATATAGCCAGAAATGTAATTGAAAAATATCCTGCTATAATGGACGATATAAAATTAATTTTTGGAGAAAGATATATAGATAGTTCAAAAAAACTTAAGAGAAAAGAATTTGGAAATTATATATTTTCACATGAATGTGAAAGGGTAAAATACGAAAATATTATAATACCCTTTATCAAAAGAGAAATATTAAATAACATGAATAAACTGGAAAAAGACAATGAAAAGATATGTATAGTAGACGGAGCTACCCTTATAGAAAATCAATTTCATAAAAACTTAGACTTGGTTTTATTGGTTTGGGTAAATAAAAGGGTCCAAATACAAAGGGTGGAAAAGAGAGATAAACTCACAGAGCCTCAGGTAATACAGAGAATAAATTCACAGATGTCTTTAGAAGAAAAGAAAAAATATGCAGATTTTATATTGGATAATTCAGGCACATTGGAGAACACCAGAAGACAGTTAGAAAAAATATTTAGTAAGCTCAATATAAAATTTTAGGGGGTGAAGTGCCTTAAAATAATATTTAGGGCATAGATGAGATTGAAATTTATAAGCAAAATAGTAGTAATTATGATAGTGGCAATGGCAGTATTAAATGCAAAGAACATTGTAAGATACTATTTTCCTTTAAGATATTCAGACTATATAGTAAAGTACTCTAAAGATTATAACTTAGATCCATATTTTGTGATGGCTGTAATTAAAACGGAAAGCAATTTTAAAGCAGATATCAGATCCAGCAAAAATGCCATAGGTCTTATGCAGATAACTCCAGATACTGCAAAATGGGCAGCGGAGAAAATGGATATAAGAAGTTTTAGGGAAGACATGTTAAATGATCCGGAATTTAATATTAAAATGGGATGCTGGTATTTGAAGGATTTGAGCACAGAGTTTGATGGCAATATGAAGCTTGTTCTAGCTGCTTACAATGGAGGAAGGGGAAATGTGCAAAAATGGTTGAAAGACTCTCAACATTCAGCAGATGGGGAGAATCTTCACTATATACCTTTTAAGGAGACAGATAAGTATATCAAAAAGGTTGAAGTTAGCTATAAAGTCTACAAGTATTTATATGGTAGAGCTGACAGGAGTGATTTTCCTCGTAAATTTCTGCAATTTTGGTTGACAACTATGTAAAAACCCATTATAATACTTATTGTATGCGAGAGTGGCGGAACAGGCAGACGCGCACGTTTGAGGGGCGTGTGAGTAAAATCGTACGGGTTCAAGTCCCGTCTTTCGCACCAAAATTGTTAGACAGATATTGAAAATTATATGATGTAATATGCTTAAAGTACTACAAGTCTAAACAGTAAAAATGTTATAGGCTTGTGGCACTTTTTTATTTTGTCTTATTTTATGGGTAATGGGTTTTATGTCTCAGAATGTGACTGTTTATTCCAACTGTATCTATAATGTGAAATAAATGGACAACGTGTTAATAAAGTATTACAATATAGAAAACAACAAGAAATAACTCGAAAAAAGGGGTGAAATGTAAGATGAACAGAAGAAAGCTAACAGCAATTCTATTAAGTGCTGGTTTATTGATATCTAGCTTAGGTAGTATAACAAGTGTTAAGGCAGAAGAAGTAGGAAATCCAGGATTTTTACAAGCTATGGATTATGATACAAGATATGGGACATTGGGAGAAAAGATGCCACTCCTTACAGCAGCAGGGTATGTCGGAACGCTAACACCTCTAAACCTAGAAATTGCAGGTAAAAAAGCTGGTGAAGTAAATAAAATATTAAGTAAATATAAAGTAATTGATGTAGATGCTACACATAATTATGGGTTAATGCAGTATACTAAGACTGGTTCATATATAAATGATGTTGCTGTTACTGTATTAAATAATGAATTTATGAATCTTAATTATGCAGGTGCAATAGTCAGATTTAATTTCAGTGATGGTACTATGATATCCTATTTAAATAGGCTTTATATAGACCAATATGGTCAGCTTTGTAAAGAAGTAGCTAGTTATAGTGTAGGTACTGACGGTTATTATCACGGTGGATGGGGAGGTATGTTTAAGGGCCTTGACACAGAAGGATATGAACCGTATGTAAATAAATATACAGATTTTTATGCTAATCAAATGGTTGGTTCTCCGTTACGTCTGTACGAGGTAGGATATTGGATGCAACAAGAAATTGGTGTTCAGTTAGATGAACATAAAGTCGATGTCATAGGATGCAATGACCCAAGCAAAGACCAGAATAACCTAAATTATTCTATATATAACGATGAAAACAGAGAAAAGACAACTAAGACGCAGATTGATAATACCAGAATAGGCGGTCAGACTAGGTTTGAGACTTCCTTAAATATAGCAAAACAGTATGTAGGAGATAAGAAGTTAGATAATGTTGTACTTACTAGCGGCTATGGTTTTGCAGATGCTCTTACAGGTTCAATGCTGGCAAAGAAATTAAATTCGCCAATATTCCTTTTGGGAAGTGCAGAGCAGAACAAGCAGACACTGGATTATATCTATTCAAAATTGTCAAAAGACGGTCATGTATATATCCTCGGAGGCACAGGTGCAGTCCCAGATAGTATAAAAGACGGGTTTATTGCGAATGGATATTCAGAAAGTAATATTGTAAGGCTTGGTGGTGCAAATAGATATGAGACAGCAAGTAAGATAGCAGAAAATGAGAATGTAATAACAGGTACTCCGGTTATTATAGCAAATGGAGAAAACTTCCCAGATGCACTATCCATGTCGCCTGTATCCGCTTCAAAAGGCTATCCAATAGTAATTACTACATCGTATAATCTGCCAGACTATGCTAAAGATTATTTGGCAAAGGTTAAACCATCTCAGGTTTATGTTGCAGGTGGAACTGGTGCAGTAGATAAGAATGTTCTTAGTCAAATAAAGCAATATTCGGGATTATCCGATGATAAGATAACGAGGTTTAATGGAAATGACAGATATGAAACATCAAAGTTTATAGGAGAAAAGTTCTTTGCTGATAGTCAAAATGTGACTGTAGCAAGTGGTTTGGACTATCCAGATGCACTATCGGGAAGTATATTGTCAGCAGAAAATAATGCACCAATAATTCTTTCAGATAATGGACTTGTAATCCAGTCTAGGGAATATGTAATTAGGTTAAACGCTAATCAAGCAAAAATAACTTTCTTGGGAGGCACTGGTGCTATATCAGATAATACTATAGAGAATACAGCGGGAATATTACCAGTATACAACCTAGATATGTATAGGCATCTTGCATACGATCTATCAAAGATACCCGAGACCTCGCCAACAGGAAACTAGCTAGACATATTTCAGATGTATAGGAGAGTATTTAGACTAAGTGTTAGCCTCTTATGTAATTCATATAATAAAAGGGAGTTGGTAAAGATGAACAGAAAGAAAATAGTTAGCTTATTGCTGACATTAGGAATATTGGCTACACCACTTGTAGCACCACAATATACTACTGCTGAAAACCTAAGCAATAAGGTTTACGCATATGATGAAACTGTAGATGAAACTATACAGGATGGAAATAAGGCACAGAAAGCACCATTACAGACAGCTACAGGGCAGGTTGGTGAAGGTATTACAACGCCTGCTAGGATGTCGGAAAGTATGACTTATGAAGAAGCAATGTCCTCTCCTTATAAAGTAGAAGCAGCACCTAATATGCTCACATTAAATGATTTTGGCGGTGTAATTCCAGAGATAAGTAAATTTAATTTAGATGGTAAAATATATCATTATCAGTACAAATCAGATGAAGGTGTATTTGATAGCTTTATTGAAATTCGTAAAATGTACATAAATGAAAATAGTACGTTAGAAAGAATTTATTCTAAACTATCATTTCTTAACGGCAAATTTTTTTATTTTAATAATGCAATGGAAGCAGGAGTTGATCAGTATGAATATTATCCATATTTAGCAAGGTATACTACTAATAATGCAGACTTTATGAATCCTAAGCCATTTCTAGACCGAAATGTTTCAACAGATAACAATGGTCAATATATAAACTGGAGTAGAAAAAATACACCAGTAGTACCAGATGAAAACGGATATGCTGTGGTTTATTCTGACTTATTAGATACTAAAGGTAGAACAGTACATGTCGGCACTACTAATGAAGATAGTGGATTTGTACATTATGGACCAATAACAGGTGATGAACCAGCAAACTTTAGTAATTCCACCTATGACCCAAGTAAATATGATGAATTTGGGCATTTAAAAGATGGTTCTGGAGGTAGCAACGATGATCCTACTAATCCAACAGACCCTACTAATTCCAATATTACTACAGCAAGATTTGCAGGAAAAGACCGCTTTGAGACATCTCTTGCTATAGCAAAACAGTATGTAGGTACCGGAACTCTTGATAATGTTGTAATTTCCTATGGATATGGTTTTGCAGACGCATTGGCAGGTTCAACGCTGGCTAAGAAACTGGACTGCCCCATTCTTCTTGTAGGCTCATTGCAGGACAGTACAGACAGTCTTGATTACATAGCTTCCAAGCTTTCAAAAAGTGGACACATTTATTTGCTGGGCGGTACAGGAGTGGTACCTGACAGCTTCAAAGACTGGTTTGTTTCAAAGGGCTACAGCAGTGATAATATTGTCCGACTTGGAGGGGCAACGAGAGAAGGAACTGCACAGCAGATAGTACAGGAGCTTTCAGTTGAAGCAGGTACGCCAGTAATAATAGCCAGTGAAGAAAACTTTCCGGATGCACTTTCAATATCTTCCATAGCTTCTTACAAGGGCTATCCGGTACTTTTAACCAGACATGATTCACTACCAGATTATGTAAAAACATATCTATCTACTGAAAAACCTTCAAAAGTTTATATAATTGGAGGAACTGGGGCTATTTCTAGTGATGTGGCAGCAGCAGTACAGAACTCGGCAGGATTATCTTCTTCCAGCGTAATTAGATTGGCAGGTTCAAGCAGATATGAAACTTCTCTGGCAATAGCAAAAGAGTTTGACTTAGGTTCAAAAAATATAACTTTAGTAAATGGGAATGACTATCCAGACGCAATATCAGGCAGTGTACTTTCAGCTAAATATCAATCTCCGATAATACTTACAGATAATAATACAAGCCTGACAAGTATAAAGAGTTTTGTAAATTCAAAAGGCATTACCAACATTTACACACTTGGAGGAACTGGTGTATTGCCGGACAGTTCAGTAAATAAATTGAAATAATAAATTTAAGTTGAGGAAGCTAAGCAGTTAAGAACTGTGAGACTTCCTTTTGCAATAAATATGAAATGTAAAATATAGTAAGATTAAAACAAGTAATGGAAGTGACAATTTTAACATATATATAAATAATCTGAATGATTATTTATACGCTAGATAGAATAAGGTAAAAATTATTATATATCAATCTAAAATGGTTGCATATACATATAGCAACCCAAAATGGTTGCATGTTGTTCTTGAATATTGTACAATTAATCTGAGGTGAGGGATATGAAAAAATACTCAGCTCTGATTATTGATTTAAAAAAATCAAGATCTTATGAGCATTTCGATCGGATTAACCTCCAAAATTATATTAAAAATGCTATTTTGATTTTGAACAAAATATTTGCTAATGTACTGGAACTCAATGTTGTATTCAGTGCCGGCGATGAGGTGCAGGGGCTGTTTTCTTCGCCTCAGGCTGCCTATCTCTACCTTCGGTTGTTTAATATGCTGATTTTTCCTGTTGAAATCCGGGCCGGAATTGGTGTAGGAGAGTGGAGCGTAAGGATAGACAGCGGCATTTCTACTGAACAGGACGGATCGGCATACCATAATGCACGATATGCCATCAATAATGTGGAGGATTCTCTGGGATATTCTATCCTTCTGTTTTCGAAGGGCCAGAATGATATTTATATTAATTCAGCTATAAGTACAGCAGCCATACTTGTAAAAAATCAGAGCCAATATCAAAATGAACTATTTTTACTTTCAGAATTGATGTATCCTATTGATATAAATGGTGCACTTAAATTTAACAACTTTGAGGAGATGAATTCTTTAATTGCACAAAAAAATCAAATTGGATATTATGTCAGGTGGAAATCCAGTCGAAACATTCAAAAATATCCTTTGTCGGTACCAATGGATTTTAGCTTTGGATGTAATCCTATAAACGCCCTTGCTGATGAAGAGCAATTTTATGTATCTTCCGGAAAAGTCAAAGGACTTCCGGCAAAATTGGCAAAATTGTTGGGAACAAGCAGACAGAACATGGACAAATCCATAAGAGCGGGTAATATCTATCAAGCGAGGAATTCAGCTATTGTTGCCCTGAAATTAATGAATCAATATATTTCGGAGGAGAGACAATGGTAACTTTATTACTTGTTATTTCTCATTTAATTGGAGATTTTGTATTACAGTCATCAAAGATGTCTGTAGAAAAGCGGCAGCATTTTTTAAAGTTGCTGAAACATTGTGGGATTTATGCCTTTGTAATTACAACTATGTTATTTATATCTACTGATATCAGGAGTGCTATAGGGGCGGCAGTTATTATAGGCATATCACATTTGGTGATCGATTATGTAAGGATTCTTGTAGATAGGAAAGCTGCTGCACATATTCAAATTTTTTGCTATTTTTTCGATCAGATTTTACACTTGGGTATCATATTTGTCGTTTCTTGCTATTTCAATTTGGACACGCATCTTGGAGGATTTCTGCAATCGGTTCTATATGCATTTGGAAAAGCGAGTATCAATAATGGCATAGTCTATATGCTGGTTTATTTAGTGATACTGCAGCCTGCAGCAATTACTGTGAAAAAGATGCTTTCATATATTTCTAACCAAGAATATAATAATAATGATGATGAAGATGCTGTGACGAATTATAATGCAGGATATACCATAGGCATCCTTGAACGGATTATTGTAGCAACATTGGTACTGCAGGACCAATTACCCACTATTGGATTGGTATTAACTGCAAAGAGTTTAGCCAGATTCAATCAACTCAATGATAGGGAGTTCGCTGAAAAATACTTAGTGGGCACCCTAATGAGCATTGCTATCTCTATTGTTGCCACTCTGATTTTGAAGGGCTTGCTTTTATAAACTAAATAGAACTCAAAAAACAAGCCGGCATTGAAAAATGCCGGCAGTTCTGAAATTTAAAAGCATTTTTTAGAATCTGCTTTATCTTGAACGTGTACAAGTGCCTCTCCAAAACGCTGAAAATGGACTATCTCTCTTGCCCACAGAAATTTAAGCACATCTATTATATCAGGATCATCCGTTAAAGTTATCAAATGCTCATAAGTTGTTCTGGCCTTTTGCTCTGCTGCCATGTCTTCATGAAGATCCGTTATCGGATCTGATGTAGCGGTTATATAGGTGGCAGTCCAGGGAAAGCCATTGGCATCTTGCCAGTAAAGTGCACGTCCATGCTGAACAAAATGTCCACCTAAACCTGCTTCCTCCAGTTCACATACAGTAGCATTTTTTGTGAGTTGATATACCATAGCACCTATGATTTCTACATGTGCTAATTCTTCTGTACCGATATCAGTAAGTAAACCTTTAGTTTTTCCTGTAGGCATGGTGTAGCGCTGGTTTAAATATCTGAGAGCAGCACTTAATTCCCCATCGGGTCCTCCGTATTGGGCAACAAGGTATTTAGCCATTCTTATATCCTTACTTTTAATATTAACAGGATATTCTAATTTTTTCTCATAAATCCACATATATGTGACCTCCTAGTTTCCTCTTTCCCAAGGCCAGGGTTGATTTGTCCAGGACCAGGGATATTCGCTTTGACTAAATCCAAAATTAATAAGCATTCCGAAATTTGCTTCGTATTCTCTTTTTAGGTACATAAGTTGTTTTGATAAGGTATTATAATCAGCCAGAGCCTTTTTATTATCGGGAAAATTATCTAAATAAATATTTAAATCTACTGCGGCGAACTCCACTTGTCGTATCTTATCTAATAATTTTTTACCATCTTTCATATTTATTTCCTCCTATTTTATATTAATCATTTGGATAAGGTATGACCAGATTAGGAAATACGGTACCTTTTTGAAGTGCCACATTTAAAGGAAGCAAGCCTATATAAGGCTGCATAGGCACATAGGCCTGTGCTAATCTTTTACCTGAATCAGCTGCAAACATGGAAGGGATCATATATTGTTCTGGATTCATATAGGGAGCAAATTTTGAATACACTATTTTCACCTCTTATATTCTTTTACAATGATAATATATTCATTATCAAAAATTGTGTTAACATAAATCATGTACATGAAACTTATTTGAGAGATACTATTAGATCTGTATATGAGAACTTTGGCAAATTTATCAATATAGGTTTTAAATATTGTTATTTAATGATATAATCATATTAGATATTATTATAAAATATATGAAACTAAATATGAAATGACTGTGTTAAAGAAGGTTATGTAAACTCCTGTAAAATTTTTGTTATATAATCTGTGTACCCTCCAATTATATATTTTGTATTTGTTAGGAGGTTGCATAAATCTTCTAGTATTTATGGTAGTAAGGAACTTTTGTTACTCCAAATAAAATTATATTTTATTTGGAGTATTTTTTTTTATTAGGTATAAAAATATCTCCTATTATACAAAATAGATTTGGAGGTGTTTTTATGTCAATAAATTTAACGAATAAGGAAAGATTATTATTGGAAGACCAAAAAAGCCATGAAGTTACGTGTATAAATAAATACACAAATTATGCCAATCAAGCACAGGATTCTCAGTTAAGACAACTGTTCTTAAACAATGCTTCTATTGAACAAGAGCATTTAAATAGTGTGAATTCACTTTTAAATGGAAATGTACCTGATTTAAACAACAAACAGCAGGCTAAACCCAATTTAAACGCAAATGCGGGTAGATCTCCATCACAGGCAGGGGCATCTCAAGTCAGTGATGAGGATATGTGCAAGGATATGCTTATGACAGAAAAATATGTTTCAGGTACATATGATACTTCAATATTTGAGTTTAGGGATACAAATGCACGGGATGTATTAAATCATATACAAAAAGAGGAACAGAAACATGGCGAGTCCATTTACAAGTATATGGAAAGTAAAGGAATGTATAAAGCTCAATAACGCTCAGGGTTATTGAAATTGAACTGTTGTAAAATGTGTTAGATATTTATGAAAAAACCGCCTTGAAAATTTTGATTACAATTTTAAGGCGGTTTTAATAATTGTGTTTGACTGTAAAAAATATTTTTTAATTAATTTCTAAATCAAGATGGCTACTGTAAATTTATACCCATTGCTGTGAACATTTTTATCTGAGCTAATTCTTTCTGTGACAAGTTAATTAGTTGATAGGATTTTGAATTTCCGGTTTTAGCCCAGAGGGCAAAATGCTCACAATTATTTTGCAAAAGACTATAGCTCTTTTCTCCAAGTCTTGTCCTTGCTCTTCTTACAGTTTCCTCAGAGCTGAATTCAACATTGCTCTTTACATTTAAGATAAAATAGTTTCCAGGCTTAAAATAAGGAGCCATATTTGTTTCCTGTATTTTTGCATCTTTTGCATTACCTGTACTGCTGCAGTAGTGAATAACTTTATTGTTGCCAATATATATCCCATAATGATTATATCTGTATCCCATGAAATTATCGGTGGTTCCTATTATATCTCCATATTTGGGTATTCTTGAAACTTTTGACAGTGCAGATAAATTGTCTGATTTTACATTAAAGCGCAATCTTTTTTTGCTTTTTAACTCATAATTTTTGAAATGTAAGTTCGGAGATAAAGTGACATAAATTTTACTGCCTTCTGTAAATCCGTCTATAGGTGGATTTATAAGTAAAGTTCTGCCGTTAGCACTGGGAAAGATATATGCATCTATGGTATCGTTGCCCTTATATTTTACAGATATGTTTTTTAAAGTGGAATTATCCCACAGGATTTTAGCTTCCAGTGGTATCTGGATTTCACTGTATTTGTAAATGTCCTTTGACTTGTTTTGAGATATATAAATACAGCAGAAAAAAAGTGCAAATGCAATTATTATAAATATTGATATTGATTTTATAAAAAAGTATTTTTTCATTTAAAACACCCTGCTTTGTATCTTAATTATCTTTTTTAGGGAACCAGCCTTTAGATACTCTCTTCTTCTGTTTAAACAACTCCAATATACTCCAAAAAGAAGTAACCCCTAAAATGCCTAAAAGGCCGGATATCAGGGCATTTTCATTCAATAGAGAAAAGATTATGCTTATACATCCCAGCAATAAAAATAAAGGCCATATTTTTATTCCAAAATAATATTCGCCCTTTATTACGATTACGTGGCCGATACCTGTTAAAACCAATACAAAAATGCCGGTAATAAGTCCATAGTAATTAAGCATGTAATCACCCCCTGTAGAAATTTAGAGTCTTAATTCTATTTTAATATAATATCATTATATCTTTTTTATGTGTATTTTACTATTTTGAAACCAAATAGATGTCATAGATTTTATATGATATAATAATCGTGGCACCTTTAATTCGAAATAATGGGATCATATGGTCGATGATTATTTTGAATTAGCCGGTACTATTAATTTTACTTTATTTCTTATAAAATTTTTTTGACTGTAATCTATATAGACATTAGCATAGATGTCATTTACAGAGTTTGGTATTATCCAGTTACCCTTTAATTTTTTTATTTTATATTCTGCTATTCTTTCATATTTAGGTTTTTCTTTGTCAGTAGATACAATTTCTACAGATTTACTATTAAAATTTTGTAAACTTTGATTTCCATTGTCATCTATGTTCACTAAACAGCTTTTAGCATTTCCGTTTAATACTTCCTTTATGTAGCTATTTTTATTTGAGGATGAAATCGGAGTTAAATTTTTACTTTCGAGAATTTTATCTACAGTACCTGTTTCTTTGGGCGCAAATATCCATATCAAAAGTGGAACGATGAATAGTACAAATATAGCTGTTAAACACATAGTCGTTATATTTACAATCATCCTCTTTATCCAATACTGTAATATTTTTTTTTCACTGTAATTTTTATTTGCTATTTTTTTATTCTGTTTATAGAATAATTTTATTCCAACCAGTACAGCTAAAAATCCTGATATGTATAAGAAAAAAAGCATAGTTAATCTCTCCTAATTATAAACTTCATATAGATTTTATCAAAAAAAATCAAAAAAATATATATTTAAATTCATAAAATTTTTAGATATTATAAATTTATAGTAGATAGTAAAGTGCTTGTAAAAAATTAAATTCTATAGGGGGAGGTATTATAAATTTGAGATGTTAAAAATAACAGGGATTGTAATTTTAACAATTTTAGCTCTTTTAACTTTAACTATAGTATGTAATACAAAATACAAAATAGAAGTTATACTCGAAAAAAGTAAATTTAAATATAGTTTTAAAATTGATTTGCTTTTAGGTGTAATTTCTATAATAGGGATGGGAAAGGGAAAAAATATGGAATTGTTTATAAAGATATTGTTTGCAAAAAAAAGAATATCTAATAACTTTAAGAAATATAAGCCTCATAAGACCGATAATACTGAGTTTCTGCACAATGTTTTGAATAAAATTAAAAGAAATTACTCATATAAAAAATTTATAAAAAAAATTATACTTATAATTAAGCCTAAATATGTTAAAATAGAGGGGAACTATGGTTTAGAGGATCCTTATATCACTGGAATATTAGGAGGGATTTTTGCTATAATTAAAAATATAATGCCAAAAAAATCTATAAATATGAAACCGGATTTTTTTGACGATGTTTTTAACGTAAGTGTAGAAATTAAAGGAAGCTTAAAAGTTATATCTTTTATTTTTATAATGTTTAGAGTTCTTATGGCTGATTTTATGAAAAAAAGGTTTCATAGGAGAGATAGAGCAGAGAGAGTCGGATATGAAAAAACCAGTGAAGTGAAGTCAGCTGATATTTGATATTAAGGAGGTATTAACATGGATATTAAGGAAAATACGGAGATGCTATTTTCAAAATTGGAAAATTTTTTAAAGACAGAAACAGTTGTTGGTAAACCCATAAATGTAGGAGATATAACTTTGGTGCCATTTATAACTGTTAATTTTGGATGTGCTGCTGGAGGAGGAGAGGATACAGCTGGAGATAAAGATAAAAAGGAAGGTTCTGGATCAGGTATGGGTGCGGGTGCAAAGATAACTGCAGATGCTGTGCTTGTTATAAAAGAGGATAATGTTAAATTAATTCCCATTAAAAATAAGGACAGTTTAGACAAGATAATAGAGTTGGTTCCTGATATAATTAAGAAAATGGGAATAAAGAAAAACAAAAATAAAGAGGAAGAACAGTGAGAATAAATAACTTATAGTATTGAATTAAGATATATTTCGAGAATTTCTTTTAAATGTAAATTTTAATTTTGTTTCTGAGATAAATACGGATAAAAATATGATGCTGCAACCTATTATCATATTCAATGTAAATACTTCATTCAAAAATATCATGGATATGATCGCACCAAATACAGATTCTAGTGAAAGTAATATTCCCACATGATTGGGATTGGTATATTTTTGAGCTATGTTTTGAATTAAAAATCCTATCATGGTGCTAAAGACTACTAGGTAAAAAATAGGGAATAAAGCACTATCACGTATTCCTGAAAAACTTGGTTCAAAAATAATTGCAAATAGAAGAGAAAATATACCGGCAAACATCATCTGTACTACAGATAGTATTATCGGATTGGATTTTCTTGTAAAACAAGCTATGGAAATTATATGTGATGCAAATAAAACAGCTGATAAGAGTGTCAGCCAGTCTCCAATATTTATATTGAGCTGCATATTTGATTTAAAACTCAGTATTCCTATGCCAATAAGGGAAATTACGGCTGAAATTATAGCTCTATGAGTAGGTTTTGTCTTGAATACAGCCCAGTATAAAAAGGGAAGTATAATTACATAAACTGAAGTTAAAAAAGATTGCTTGCTGGCAGTTGTATAGTTAAGTCCTACTGTCTGGGCAGTGTAAGCCAAAAACAAGAATATGCCTATTATAAAACCACGAGTTATATCTTCTAGAGTTATTTTCATCATTATTTTGAAAAAAATAACTGAAATTAAAATTCCAGCACATAAAAATCGTATGGCCATCATATATAATGGAGTTATGCTATTTAGAGCATCTTTTGTAGCAGCATAGCCTCCACCCCATAGCATAGCGGCCAGCAATAAAAATAAATCTGCTATAAATTTTTTTCTGCTTTTATGAGTTTCCATGATTTAATACCTCTATGTTTTGTATGATGTGTTTAATTCTGAGATCATCAAATATATTGTAGTGATATTTACGTTTATTGTCAAATAATTTCAATTTGGAAAGAACTCAACAAATTAATTAGTGTGGTTTATTAGTATTATGTAGTATTTAGCATACAGAGGAGGGCATTTATGTATAAACTAGTATCAATGGACATGGATGGGACTTTATTGAATGAAAATCATGTTTTGAGCAAGAGGACTATAGAAGTAGTAAAGAAAATACAAACATTGGGAATAAAAGTGATCTTAGTTTCAGGAAGGGAATTTAACGGGTTGAAAAATTTTTCAAATGAATTGGGGCTGGAAGACTTTGTAATATGTTTAAATGGGGCAAATCTATATAGAAAAAGTAAATTGATTTTAGGAGAACCCATTGAAAATAAAATATGTAGTAGAATTATACATATGTCCGAAAAAAACAATATATATTGCATATTGTTTGATGAAGCAAAGGTCTATATAGAAAAAATAACTGATTATATGAACCTTAATGATTATATAGCTCATTGGAATGAAGTGGGAAAACTGTCTTCATTTTTTAGCAGTCAACCTATGTACAAAATAGTTCTTGTTGAGGATAGAGCAAAACTTTTGACAATAAGAGAGGAAATCTTAGATGAGTTTGGAAATAAGATAAATGCTAATTTTTCACTTCCAAATTATTTAGAAATATTCAACAAAAAGGTAGACAAGGGAAAAATGCTTAAGAGGGTTGCAGAGGATTATGGCATAAATCGAGAGGAGATATTATCCATAGGAGATTGGGATAATGATATCTCCATGATAAATTATGCGGGATTCGGAATAGCAATGGATAATGGTTCTGATGGATTGAAGGCAGCTGCAGATTATATAACTAAAAGCAACAGAGAAGATGGAGCAGCCTATGCTTTGGAAAAATTTATATTAAATAAAGTGTGAAAATAAATAAGAACACAGACATCCAGGCTTGGAAAGGAGATACTATAGATGAACGATAAAAATCTAAATTTTAATATTAAAATACTGGCTTTCACGGCAATTTTAATTACAGCGTACTTTTTTATAGACAAGTTGGAGATACTTGTACTTATACCCTGCTTGTTGTGTATATATGATGGTATTTACATATTTCTCAAGGTTAAAAATAGAGATGGGCTTAAAGTGATATTCTTTCTGGGTACTGTTTTGGCATTGATTTTTATGGTTCATATCATAGTAGTCTATAGCATATCTGATCCAGTTCCTATAATCCTCATATTTATTATGACCAATTTATTTTTCTTTTATAATTTAATACTGTATTTTTTTAATAAATATGGTAAGTTAAGTATTGTACTTATACTTTTAGGATGGATTATATGTGATAGTATTCCGATACTCATGGTATTGGTTTTATCTGCAGGACTTTCCAGTTGATAATATGATTCTATGTTTAGAGATTATAGTGAAGAGTTAATAGTAGATGAAGATTTTCGATGATGACTAAAATCTACTAATCTACTATTAACTCTTAATTTTAAACTTTTAACTTGGGAAAGCTTGTAATTACTAGAGTTTTTGGCCTAAAAATTGATTGTTAAGCTAAAAATAAATAAAAGTTATTTTTTATTTTTAATTATTTTTTTTAAAGTATCTATTAATATATCAACTTCATTGTAGGTATTGTATAAGCCAAAACTTAATCTAACAATACCGGGACGAAAATTATTGAAGTGAGTTTTGAAATAGTTTATTTCCTCAGGGGAAAGTTCCAGTAGTCTTTGAACATAAGGATGAGCACAGAAGCAGCCGCTTCTTACAGAAATACCAGATAAATCTGACAATAGTTTTGCAGTGGTTTCATGATGCAGTCCCTTTATATTGAAGGGAAGAATAGCAACTTTATCACAGCCAGGATTTGTATCACCGTATATGGTGATATCCGGCAGCTGCAGCATTTTATTTAAAGTATAGTTGTATATGTCACTTTCTCTTTTATCTATAGAATTTAACGATAATTTATTCAATACTTTGATTGAAGAGACAAGGGCTGTAACTCCAAGCACATTGGGAGTTCCTGCCTCATTTTTTCCTGGAGGATCATCCCAAAGTACGGAATTGTCTGTTACTACCTTTATTGTGCCACCTCCGCTGTATTCTGGTGGTGCGTTGCTGAAAGTATTTTTTGGACCTATGAGTACGCCTATTCCAAAAGGAGCGTACATTTTATGAGCGGAAAAAGCTAAGTAGTCAATAGATTCTTCCTTTGACTTTTGCTGCATATATATGGGATAATGAGGTACAAGCTGTGCTCCATCAACTAAGATTTCAGCTCCATAGTGGTGAGCAATTTTGGCTATCGTATATATTGGGTTCTTGTATCCGGTAACATTAGATGCACCAGTTACACATACGAGTTTTACTTTACCGTGGTGTTTTTTTAGTTTATATTTAAGATCTGACAGCTTTAATTTGCCAAGCTCGTCCACTTCAACATAATCCATTTTAAATTTGCTTCTCCAGGGTAGATCATTGGAATGATGTTCCATTCTGGTAGATAGTATAATTGAATTTTTGTATAAATTATTGAATATATAGGATAGTTTATTGATAGCTCCTGTGGTGTTATTTACATAAATTACTGTATTTTTTTGAGGATCGCAGTGCACAAAGTTACAGACGATATCTCTTGACATTTCGTAGGCATCAGAAGATAATTTAGATTTAAAACCATTTCCTCTATGAATAGAGGAATAATAGGGTAAGAAACTATTTATTTTTTCTATAACATAATTAAATGGTGGAGTAGTGGCGGCATTATCAAAATTTATAGCGGGTACGAGTTTCCCGTTCTTTAAGGGGATTTTTGTATCTACACCGGTTATTAGGTCTCTATAATCAAAAAATGTTTCTGAATGAGACATATTAAAATCACTTCCTGTTAATCTTAATGTAGTTTGAGTTTAATTGTATAAATATAAAAAATATACTTTTGTATTTATTTATATTATGTATTTGTAATTGTAAATGTACCAAAATAGTCATGCTTTTATAATAGAATATTCACACCTATATTATATTTTGATAAGATATAGGTGTAATATATAAGTGTATAGAAAAGAGTAAAGTTGTATTTGTAAGTGGGGGAGAAAGTGGGCATGAACCGGCTCATGCAGGATATGTTGGAAAGGTTTAAAGTAATGTAAATATGTAGGGAGATAGACGTATTATGAGTGTAAATGGAAAGCAGGTAAAAGAAATAATAAATTCTATAGCAGCAGTTATAAGCGAGAATAAAGACTATCTGACTAAATTAGATGCAGATATAGGAGACGGAGATCATGGTTTAAATTTAGATAGGGGGTTTACAGCTGTAAGAGAAAAGTTAAAGGAAGAGGATGAAAGCGATATAGGCAATATTTTAAGAGTTGTTGGTGTGACATTGCTTTCGAAGGTTGGAGGAGCTTCGGGTTCACTTTATGGTACGGCTTTTATGAAAGCGGCAGTATCAGTAAAGGGAAAAAATGCTGTTGATGTGAATGATTTTCTTATTATGCTTAAAGATGCATTGAGTGAGATTAAAGTGAGGGGAAAGGCAAATATGGGAGATAAAACTATGGTAGATTCCATGGAATTAGCAGTAAATTCCCTTGAGAATTCATTAAATCAAAAATTAAATACTGTAGAGGCACTTAAAAATGCAAAAGATGAAGCCTTTAAAGGAGTGAATAGTACTAAGAGTATAAGAGCAAGAAAGGGAAGGGCAAGTTATTTAGGGGAAAAAAGTATAGGACATCAAGATCCTGGTGCCGTTTCTAGTTATCTTATGCTTAATGTTATTTATGAAGAAGTGAGAAAATTAGCAGCTAATTGCTATTGATAAAGAGGTGACTTTTATGGTTGGTATTGTAATTGTATCTCACAGCAGCAAAATTGCTGAAGGAATAAAAAGCTTAGTTGAGCAGATGTCTCCTGGAGGCAGAGTTGTATCTGCAGGTGGAACATCAGATGGAAGGCTCGGTACAGATGTGGAAAAAATAAAAAATGCTATATTGGAGGTATACTCAGAAGATGGAGTAATAATATTATTTGATTTAGGCAGCGCTTACATGAATACTCAAATGGCCATTGAATTTCTAAATGAAGATATTCAATCTAAAGTAGAAATAATAGATGCGGCATTGGTGGAGGGTGCATTAGTAGCTGTAGTGGATTCCAGTATAGGTAAGACAAGAGAAGAAATAAAGGAAGATTTAAAGTTGCTGTGTATCAATAAGATACCAGGTAAGTGAACTTAAAATAAATTAGAATAATGAATATTCTAATTTATTTTTTTGAATAGTTAAATTTAACAGTTAATTAAATAATATACGTCGTTAAATTGTTTCGGTAACTGTATAGTACGAGAAGATTATTTTTTCAAGAATTTTGTTGTATAAATTAAATTAATGTGATATGATGAAAATGAAAAATGAAAAACAATATATCAAATATGTATTTTATACGCGAACGAAACTTAAAGTAAAACGTTTAAATAATAACTTTGTATAAAAACTTGTTAACATAGCTAAACTTTACGTTTTTATATATTAAACAGCTATACTGAATTTTATAAGACATATATAGATAAATTTGATACTAAATCTGTCATTAATTTCATTATAGCATTTTGTTTTGTAATTTATTATGCTTTTTAAAATAAATAATAAATTTAAAATTTTAGAAAATACAGGTTGATTATTGAAAAGGTATTGTAAAGCATTAATATATTATTTATTATATTCATTGTAGATAAGGTTTGAATATCCGCTGTTTTGTGGATATAGGGATTCATAGTTATAAAATGAATTGATGTTTTTAGAATAACTGAATCAGTAATTGTACTTGTGTAAAAGACAGGGAGGAAATCAAAAAAATGGGCAAAGATGAATTAAAGAAGAATCTGGGTTTAGTACCTGCTCTTGCTTTGGTTATTGGTATAGTTATAGGAGCTGGAGTATTTTTCAAGCCTACAGCTGTATTTACTGCCACCGGAGCACCAGGACTTGGATTAATAGCCTGGATACTTGGAGGTGTAATAACTATAGCAGGTGGTCTTACTGCAGCTGAAGTTTCTGCAGCAATACCGAAAACGGGAGGAATGATAGCTTATTTGGAGGAGACATATGGTGATATGTGGTCATTTTTGCTGGGATGGGCACAGACCATAATATATTTTCCAGCTAATGTTGCTGCCCTTGCCATAATATTTGGAACCCAGGCAGCTTCACTATTAGGCATGTCTGATTCAGCCATAGTTCCAATAGCTATTATAGTTAGTGTATTTTTAATAATCATGAATTTATTTGGATCTAAAACTGGCGGAGTCATACAGACAGTTTCAACTATCTGTAAGTTAATACCTTTAATTGCAATTATAATAATAGGACTTATAAACGGTAATGGAGGAACAGTGAGATTGCTGCCAATGGTGGCTCAGAATCATCCTATAGCTACAAGTTTGGGATCTGCCCTTGTAGCCACGATGTTTGCTTATGATGGATGGATAAATGTAGGAGCTATAGCTGGAGAAATGAAAAATCCAAAAAGGGATTTGCCAATAGCTATTGTAGGCGGATTGTCATTGGTAATGGCTGTTTATTTACTTATTAATGTGGCTTATTTGTTTGTACTGCCGGCAAGTGCCCTAGCAGCAACAAAGACACCGGCAGCAGCTGTAGCAAATGTAATATTTGGACAAGCAGGTGGGAAGATAATAACTATAGGAATATTGATATCGGTATTTGGCACTATAAATGGATATGTACTTACAGGCATGAGAGTACCTTATGCCATGGCTGTGGAAAACAAGTTACCGGGAAGCAAATGGCTGGCAAAATTGACTCCGAATTCCAAAGTACCTGTAAACAGCGGCATATTGTTAGGAATCATATCCATAATACTTATATTTTCAGGTAAATTCGATCAGTTGACAGACTTGCTCATATTTGTAATTTGGATATTCTATGTAATGACTTTCTTTGCCGTATTTGTTCTCAGAAAAAAGAGACCGGATATGGAAAGACCTTATAAGGTTCCTGGATACCCCATAGTTCCTATTATAGCAATACTTGGAGGACTCTATATAATATTTAATACGCTTTTTACCCAGCCTCTAAATGCAGGTTTGGGCTTGGGTGTGACGCTTATAGGGCTGCCTGTTTATATGGCTAGAAAGAATAAATTCACAAGAAATAACGAAGATTAATAAATAGGATTGACAAATATAAAAACACTATTAATAGTGTTTTTATATTTGGACTATTTTCATGTGAAAATTGGAGGGACGATGTAAAAAATGAGAGAATATAGTGTTTTTGATATATTGGGACCTATAATGATAGGACCATCGAGTTCACATACCGCAGGGGCAGCAAGATTAGGGAAAATTGCAAGTACTATAGCAGGTGGGAAAATTCGAAAAGTACAGTTTTTTCTTCATGGTTCCTTTGCAAAAACTTATAAGGGACATGGTACCGATAAAGCATTGGTTGCTGGAATATTGGGCATGAATCCATGGGATCAAAATTTAAAAAATTCTATACAGCTGGCGAAAGAAAAAAATATAGAAATTGAATTCATCGAAACAGATTTAGGAGATGTACATCCCAATACGGTTAAATTTGTAATAACAAGAGAAGATGGCAAGGTTTCGGAAATAATGGGTTCGTCTATAGGTGGGGGCAATGTTGTTATAACTGAAGTTGATGGAGATAAAATAGAATTTACAGGAGTTTATCCTACTATATTGATAAATCATGTAGATGTGCCAGGCATGGTTGCCAAAGTATCATCAGTACTTTATAAATATAAGATAAATATAGCTTTTATGAGGGTATACAGAGAAAATATAAAGGGTGCTAAAGCAGCCATGGTATTTGAAGTAGATGATTTTGTCTCAGATGATGTAGTTGATGAAATAAGCAAAATATCTAATGTACACAGGGTTAGAGCTATAAATCCTATAAGTGAGGAGGAATAATCCATGGTTAACACGGGAAAAGAACTGATAGATATATGTCAGAAGAAAAACATGAAGATTTGGGAATATACAATTGAACAAGAGGTGATATCTACTGAAAAAAGCAAAGAAGATATTTTTAAAAATATGAAGAAAAGTTTTCAGGTGATGAAAGATGCAGCAGAGTGCGGGGTGCGGCATAAGGTAAAATCGGTAAGTGGCCTTATAGGAGGAGATGCGTATAAATTAAATGAATACTGCAGCCAGGGAAAAACATTAACTGGAACGTTTATGGTAAAAGCTATGGCAAGAGCTCTTTCCTGCTCGGAAATAAATGCTGCTATGGGGAAAATAGTAGCTGCACCTACAGCGGGATCCTGTGGAATAATACCGGCAACTATAATAACAGCGGGAGAAAAATTGAATAAAAGTGAAGATGAATTGATTCAAAGCCTTTTTACAGCGACTGGAATTGGAATAATAATAGCTAAAAATGCAACTATGGCAGGAGCAGAGGGCGGATGCCAGGCAGAATGTGGTTCAGCTTCGGCTATGGCATCGGCAGGTGTAGTTGAGATGATGGGAGGTACTCCACAGCAGGCATTAAATGCCAGTGCAATAGTTATAAAGAACATACTTGGATTGGTGTGTGATCCTGTAGCGGGTCTTGTGGAAATACCCTGTGCAATGAGAAACGCATCTGGAGCTGTCAATGCATTGACTACTGCTGATATGGTTATGGCAGGTGTAATCAGCAGGATTCCTTTTGATGATACTGTTTCGGCAATGTATAAGGTAGGTAAACAACTTCCCTGTGAACTCAGAGAGACAGCCCTTGGTGGGCTTGCAATTACGGAAACTGGACTTAAATTAAAAAGAAAAGTACTTGGCAAATGATTAGATCTCTAATTCTAGAGAAATTATAACTTGGAGTTTAACTCCAAGTTATAATTAAATATAAAAAACCACCCTCTATAGAAAGGTGGCAAAACATTACATTCATTTATGTTAAGATGTTTTTTGTTATATTGTAAAATTTATATTATAATTTTACAACATTGGCAGCTTGAAGACCCTTTGGTCCTTCTTCAACATCAAATTGAACTTTTTGACCTTCTTCAAGATTTTTTCTAGGTTCATCACTTTGAATTGCGGTAAAGTGTACAAAAACATCATTTTCGCCTGGCACTTCAATAAATCCGAATCCTTTTTCTGAATTAAACCATTTTACTGTTCCTGTTTTCATTTATTATCCTCCTAAAGATAAAACACTTATAATTGATATATCTGATTTTGTATATCGGTGTTTATTAATTCTATTAGTATAACACAAAAATATGATATTAACAAGAAGCTATATAGTATTAACTAACAACCTTATTATACATTAAATTTGTCATATGATCAAAGAAATTTTAAAATTTATGTTGTAAATTTATAATTTATTGACATGTAACTGAAAATAATATAAAATTATTAAATTGCTTAAAATCAAAAAGTATATTCTTTAGAAGAAAGAGGTAGTTCTTATGCAAGATCACAATGGAATTAGTAAAAGCATAGACCCCGATCTAGTGCGGATTATGGCTATAATTTGTGGAGCTACGGTAGCTAATCTATATTATAATCAGCCATTATTAGGTGAACTATCCAGAGAATTTAATGTATCTGTAAGAAATATAGGACTTGTATCTACTTTAACCCAAATAGGTTATGGAATGGGGATGTTCTTCATTATACCTTTAGGGGATATTTTAGAAAGAAAAAATATGATTTTAAAATTATTGTTGGCTTCAGTTATATCACTGATCTTATTTGCGTCTTCAAAGAATTTGAATTGGCTCATTGTATCTAGTTTTTTAGTTGGATTTACAACAGTAATTCCACAACTTGTTGTTCCTTTTGCTGCAGAACTTTCTGCTCCCAGAGAAAGAGGAAAAGTTTTAGGAACAGTTTTAAGCGGTCTTCTGGCAGGAATTTTATTGGCACGTACTATAAGCGGATTTCTAGGGGCGCTTTTAGGTTGGAGAAGTGTGTATTATATTGCTTCTATTCTTATGATAGTTTTATATGTAGTGGTGAGTAAATCTTTCCCAAAAAATGAGCCTAAATTAATAGAATCCTATAAAAATATAATGATTTCCCTAAAGGATTTAGTTAAAAATGAACCATTGCTTAGAGAGGCATCTTTAAGTGGCGCTATGATGTTTGGAGCTTTTAGTATATTTTGGACAACTCTTATATTTTTCCTAGAGTCCCCAATTTATAATATGGGAAGTGAAGCTGCTGGATTATTTGCCCTGTTGGGAATAAGTGGTGTTATTGCAGCACCTATAATAGGAAGACTTAGTGATAAAAAGAGTGCTAAGTTTGCTGTAGGGGTTTCTATTTTTTTTGCCGTAATGGGATTTATAGTGCTTTTTATATTTGGAAATAGAATAGCAGGATTGATTTTAGGACTAATATTATTGGATTTAGGTACCCAATCAGGACAAGTTTCTAATCAAACACTAGTACATAGTCTTTCTCCGGAGGCAAGAAATAGATTGAATACAGTTTTTATGGTAGCTTATTTTACGGGTGGTGCATTGGGATCTTTTGCGGGAACCTACAGCTGGAACTTATATGGCTGGAAAGGGGTCTGTACGGCAGGTTTGGCATTTTTAACTGTAGCTGTCATTAACCATGTGGTACATACTAAAAAAATTTTAAAATAAACTTGAAAAATAAAATAAAATATTATATAATAGTAGATATCAAAGGAAATCATTTATTGATTAGTAGGATATATTTTAATAAATTGAAGTTAAAGATGATACAAATAAATGCTCTATACAATAATGATTAAAAAATTAGTCTTATTTTATATACTGAAAACATACTAGAATTGAATTTAAAATTTATTTAATGAAATTTTAAATGTTTTCCTTTGAGATATAGTATCAGAGTTCCTAACTATTATATATCCCCAAACTCCCTAAGAGAGGCCTCTTTGAAGGATAGTTACCCTTCAGAGGCCTTATTTTTATACAGTAATGTGGTATTTGATTTTATTTTGAATTATAATTATAAACAGGAGGAATTTTATATGATCTTTATTGAACATTATAATACCAACCCTTATATAAATCATGCCATTGAAGAATATGTGACGGATAAATTCAATGAAGAATGTTTCATGTTGTGGAGAAATAGACCCTGTGTTTTAATTGGGAAGAATCAAAATACAATGTCAGAAATAAATGTGGATTATGTAAAAAAACATAATTTATCAGTTGTCAGAAGAATGTCGGGAGGAGGAGCTATATTTAACGATTTAGGAACACTGAATTTTACATTTATAGCTGTAGTTGATGATAGTACATTTGCGGATTTTGGAAGGTTTACTAAGCCAATAATAAAGGCGTTAAAGAAATTGCACTTAGATGTTAAACTTTCCGGTAGAAATGACCTGATCATAGATAATAAGAAGTTTTCTGGCAATTCTCAGTATAAACATGGGAATAGAATTTTGCACCATGGAAGTATTTTATTTTCGGTTGACATGAAAAATTTAAATGGAGCCCTGAATGTAAATAGGATAAAATTTTCGGATAAGTCTGTTAAGTCAGTGAAAAGCAGAGTTACAAATTTATGTGAATATATTAAGGAACCCATGACCACAATAGAATTTAAAAATTTCTTAATAAAATCAATAATGGAAGAATGTAAATTTGTGAAAACCTATAGATTTTCAAAAGAGGACTGGAAAAAAATAAAAAGAATATCAGATAATAAATATGCTCTGTGGCAGTGGAATTATGGTAACTTCAAGAAATTTACTTATTCTAACGAAAAAAAATTTAAGGGAGGAATTGTACAAGTCTATATAAACGTGTGTAGGGGAGCAATAGAACATATAAATTTTTTTGGAGACTTTTTTAGTAAAAGGGAAATTGGGGAATTTGAAAATAAATTTATGGGTGTCAGGTATGATGAAGACGAAGTTTTAAAAGTACTTAAAGATGTAAGCGTTGAAATGTATATGCATGGTATAAATGCTGAGAATATCATGGAGGTTATGTTTTAGAGGAACTTATCCAAGTAAATTGCAAGTTGAATAAAAGTCATAAAAGGAGAAGGGTGTTTTATGCAAGGTAGAAAGCCAGATTGGCTGAAAGTTAAAATAAGAGGTGGAGAATTTTCGGGAGAAGTCAAGGGTGTATTAAAGAAGTATTCTTTAAATACTGTATGCAGAGAAGCTAATTGTCCTAATAGGATGGAATGTTTTAATAAGAGAACGGCAACTTTTATGATATTGGGCAAAAATTGTACTAGAAATTGTACTTTTTGCAATGTTACCAAGGCTAAACCTGAAAATGTGGATGAAAAAGAACCTGCAAATGTTGCTCAAGCAGTGGATAAACTGGATCTAAGGCATGCAGTCATAACTTCTGTTACCAGAGATGATCTGGAAGATGGAGGAGCCTCCCATTTTGCTAGGGTGATAGAAGAAATAAAAAGATTAAAAAAAAGCATAACTATAGAAGTTTTAATACCGGATTTTAAGGGGGATAGAGCATCCTTAAAAAAAGTTGTAAATGCAAAGCCAGATGTTATAAATCACAACGTAGAAACTGCCCCTAGACTCTATAGTGAAGTAAGGCCTATGGCAGTATATGAACGTTCGTTAGAATTGTTAAATAGGGTTAAGATAATGGACAGTTCAATTTTAACCAAATCGGGATTTATGCTTGGACTCGGAGAAAGAAGGGAGGATATCATACAGGTATTAAAAGATTTAAGAGAAGTTAATTGTGATATTGTCACTATAGGTCAATATCTAGCTCCCTCTTTAAAACACCACCCTGTAGTTGAATATGTTCATCCGCGCGTGTTTGACGAGTATAAGAAAATAGGGTTAAAATTGGGATTTAAATATGTTGCTTCTTCTCCTTTAGTGAGAAGTTCCTATCATGCGGAAGAAGCCTTAAAAAGCTAAAGTGATATCAAAATGAAATAAAATGCAGGGACTTTCTCAAGATGATACAAAATTGGTATCGTTTTGAGAAAAACTTATTTTTAATTGAATCCAAAATGGACTATAATATTACAGATAAATTTTGAAGAAAATATGACAGTATAAGAGAATTGTTTTATTTAGGGTAATTGAAAATGTTTATCTGAAATATTTGAAGTTTTAAAGAGATAAATAGGTGTATATTTAAAATAATGGTATGAAAAATGCTCGTTAAGATATATGAATGGAATACGTTGAGTTTAAAATATTATAATTGGGTTTATATTAATTTTAGAATTAGAGGAGGTATTTATTATGCATATTCCAGATAATTATCTAAGCCCTTCCACTTGTGCAGTTATGGGTGTGATAATGCTGCCGATATGGGCAAGAGCTGTCAAGAGAGTTAAGACAGATGTTAGCAAAAAAAAGATACCATTATTAGGGGTATGTGGAGCATTTTCATTTTTGATTATGATGTTTAATGTCCCTATTCCCGGTGGAACAACAGCTCATGCTGTAGGAGGGACTTTAATTGCAATTTTATTGGGACCCTATGCAGCAACTATTTCAGTAAGTATAGCTTTGCTTATACAGGCACTTTTTTTTGGGGATGGAGGAATTCTTGCTTTCGGAGCAAACACTTTTAATATGGCATTTGTAATGCCCTTTGTAGGTTATACAGTGTTTAAATTTGTAAAAAACAGGTTAAAAGGAGACAGAGGAGAGTATATATCAGCTTTTATTGGAGGGTATGTGGGAATTGTGGCCGCAGCTTTTATAGCTTCTATTGAATTTGGAATACAACCTCTTCTCTTTAAAGATGCCTTTGGACATGCCATTTACTGTCCCTATGGATTAAATGTGTCCATTCCAGCTATGGTTTTAGTTCACCTTTTAATAGGTATATTGGAAGGAGCTATAACTGCAGCAGTATATGCCTATGTTAAAAAAATATCACCGTCTATGATATACAATAATGGCCAAAAAGTAAAGGAAAGTAATAGAAAACCGCTATATGGAATTTTGATAGCATTAGTAGTATTATGCCCTTTAGGCCTTTTAGCCAGTGGGGATGCATGGGGTGAATGGGATACGGAAGGAATAAAATCTCTAGTAGGATATATACCGCATGCTTTTCAGCATGGAATGGACTATCATGCTATTGCAGCAGATTATTCCCTATCGGGTACAAATGACATAGTGGGTTATATTATTTCAGCAATAGCAGGAACTGCAATCATTATAATCATATTTAAAATAATAGGATCCTTAAAAAAGGATAATACGAATAATACATGATAGATATGGTACTATGGCAGAAGGACTGCTGTACAAATTTAATTTTGTACAGCAGTCCTTTATTAGTTTTAATGTTTTAATTCATAATTTATAGCTCTTAACTATATTTTTTAATGCGTCTGTTAAAATATCTATATCCTTTTTTGTATTAAAATATCCTATACCTATTCTCATGGCTCCAATTTCGTAGGTACCCATGATTCTGTGGGCCGTTGGAGCGCAGTGAAATCCAACTCTTATCATTATGTCGTATTCCTGATCAAGTTTAAAAGCTATTTCTTCACCGGATATACCTTTTATATTGAAAGAAATGACACCAACTATTTTTTGGGGATCTTTAGGACCATATATACATATTTTGGGAATTTCTTCTAGCCTTTTAAGTGCATATTCAATTACTTCATCTTCTTTGGCTCTTATATTTTCAACTCCTAAATTGGATATGTATTTGATGCCTTCACCTAAACCCACTATTCCCGCCACATTTAAAGTCCCTGCTTCAAATTTGTTAGGGTAAAAATCAGGTTGATATGGATTTTTAGAATCTTCTCCAGTACCGCCTGATTTTAAAGGCCGTATGTTTGTGTCGCAGTTAAGTAAAAATCCACCGGTGCCAGTAGGACCGAAAAGACTTTTGTGCCCTGTAAAAGCAAGAATATCTATATTGTCTTTTTGAACATCTATGGGATAAGCGCCTGCTGTCTGAGCACTATCTACTAAAAAAATTATATTGTGTTTTTTTGCCAGCGCACCTATTTCTCTTATAGGTTGAATAGTTCCAAGTACATTGGAAGCATGGGTGAATACTATGAATTTTGTATTTTCCCTTATGAGTTTTTCCACGTCTTTTGGGTTAGTTATTCCCTTGGAGGTACAAGGCACCTGAGATATCTGTATATTTTTATCCCTTTGGAGAGTTTTTAATGGCCTCCATACGGAATTATGTTCTAGGCTGCTGGTTATAACGTGATCGCCTGGATTTAATATACCATTTATTAATATATTTAATGAATCAGTTATATTATAAGTAAAAATCACCTTAGAAGGATCCTTACCGTTAAATAATTTACATATATTATTTCTACAATCAAAGATAAGCCTATCAGCAGTAATAGCTGATTTATAAGCGCCTCTTCCTGCAGTAGCACCTATATTTTTCATAAAGTTTGAAATCGTATTTATTACTACATTGGGTTTTGGATAGGATGTAGCGGCATTATCTAAATAAGTTCCCAAAGATTTTACCTCCTTGTCTATAATTTTAGTTTATAATCATATTATATCTTTATTGTGTAAAAGTAAAAAGGGCTAATTGAAATATATTTTAATTTTAGATAAATAATAATTTTCAAGTTATATACCATATGGTATTATATAAATACAATTTAGATGATTGCAGAATTTAAATTTTAAAAGTGTGGATAGCTTTTAAAAAATTCCCTAAATTTGAGCAAAAAAGAAAATGCTAAATAAGCCTTTTGAAAAGGGGTATGCGAAGCATGTAGGATGATACTTAACTGTGGATATGTGTATTAAGCAGCATATTTGATAAGTTTATTTAAATTTCTTACTTTAGTCTAAAGCTTCTATGTGCAAACTTTGGCATATTCTTATATGCGGCAGCATAGGGGTTAAAATCTTTATTATTAATAACTTTAGCGAAAGCTTTTTGCTTATTTATTTCTGAAACCAGTGTCTTAGGGTTATTCTCTTTAACTTTTGGCTTTAAGCCTGAAGTATCGTAGATAAGCATGGAATTGAGACCTATATCGGGTGAATTCTTAAGTAGACTTTCATCAATATCGTCACATATTTGAATAATCTTAAGAGTCATTGAGTTGAATAACTCCTCAATCTGTTTTTCAAAGGTAGTTTTAAATCTGC